>CAZMPV010000465.1:0-2161 GCA_964567985.1 uncultured Gemmatimonadaceae bacterium | reverse complement strand
GGCCTGGGCGCGAAGTACGCGATTCAGGGGCTGTTTCTCGAGGGGTGGGAGCTCGGCCCCTGGGAGACGCTGATCATGATGCAGCTCTCCTTCATCCTTCTGGGGATGTTCCTGGACGACACCGCGATGCTGGTGATCGTGGCCCCCCTCTACGTGCCGCTGGTGGCCCGCCTCGGGTTCGATCCGGTCTGGTACGGCGTTCTCTATACGATCACCTGCCAGATCGCCTACATGACCCCGCCGTTCGGCTACAACCTGTTCCTGATGAAGGCGATGGCCTCGGACTACGTGAACCTAAGGGATATCTACCTGTCCATCATTCCCTTCGTCGGGATCATGGTGATCGGGCTGGCGATCGTGATGGCGTTCCCGGAGCTGTCGCTGTGGCTTCCGCGGCTGGTCTACGGCGAGTGATCGAGGCCGCGGATCGGGCGGCATGGCGACGCCGATCGGCGCGTAGCCTCTCCTATGTACGGCCGCGGCAATACGCCACGGTGCTCTGTCAGGGGAATCTTGGCTGGCGGCGCGTCAAGCTAGCGTCTGGCATGACCAGCCTGCGCAGCGGCATAAGCGTCAATGCGACAAGACACGGATAGATTGGAGGGATAACGCGTCGGTCTGCGCCTTGACCCCACGCCGCGTCATACCCGGTCTTCAAAGGTCTGGATGCCGCTGGCCGGTCTGGCTTCGAAAGCGGCCATAGAGATCTCGGGCGCTGACGTCAGTTCATACCAACTTGCCTGGGCGGTGACTCTGTAAGGCTTGGCCGGACGGGTGCCGCTGTGATTCGCTGCCGCTCCAAGATATGGAGGCAGCGATGGGAGCGGCTCTCAGGATCCGTGACGACGTCGTACCTTCGGACCTTCGTCAGCGGGCGCGCCGCGAGCGCGACGGCATGGCCGCGGCACGCATGCAAGCCATTGCGCACGCTCTGGAAGGTTACAGCCGAGCCGAGGCCGCGCGCTTGGCTGGGATGGAGCGCCAGGCGCTCCGCGATGCCGTGTTGGCGTTCAACGATCGTGGCTTTGCCGGGCTGTACGATCGCCCGCGCGGGCGCAGCCGCTGCCGGCTGAGCGAGGCTGAGCAGGCGTCGCTCAAAGCCATTGTCTTGAACGGCCCCGATCCGGAGAAGGACGGCATCTCGAACTACAGGCTCAAGGACATCTGCCGGATTGTTGAGGAGCGGTTCGGGTATCGCTACTGCGAACCCGGGATGTCGCGCCTGCTGCGGCGGCTGAACCTGTCGCGCCAGAAGACCCGCCCGCAGAACCCGGAGCACGATCCTGGCGCGAAGCGTCGGTTCCAAAAAAGGGGATACGCGAAGCGCTCGACGGCGTCCGAGACGCGCATCCCGACAAACGCGTGACGCTGTGGTTCATGGACGAGATGCGGGTCGGCCAGAAGGGCCGCCTTGCGCACTGCTGGTGGGAACGCGGCCACCGACCGCCAGGCCAACGCGACACCCGCACCGCGTACGCCTACGTGTTTGGGGCCGTCCGGCCGGCGGACGGTCACAACCACGCCCTGGTCCTGCCCGAGGTCAACACGGTTCAGCTGAACCGGTTTCTGGCCCTGGTGTCCAGCCAGCTCGACCCGGACGAGCATGCGCTGATGATCATGGACGGGGCCGGCTACCACCGCTCCGGCAGCCTCGAGATCCCCGACAACATTACGATCAAGCTCCAGCCCCGCTACTGCCCGGAGGTCAATCCGGTCGAGCGGGTCTGGCTCCATCTCCGTGAACGCTACCTCTCGCACCGGGTGTTCAAGGATTACGACGCCATCCTCGACGCCTGCTGCGAGGCGTGGAACGCCGTTGCCGACCTACCTGACATGATGAAGTCGCTCACCGATTTTCCGTACATCCAGAAAGTCAGGACCTAGGGAATCTGGTATCAGACCCGATCCCAGTCGAGGTGAGCGAGCCCGGCTGGTATGCGCTCGAAATCTGGTACTTCGAAAAGCGTGGGACGGCGACTCTCGAGATCGACTGGAGCCCTCCTGGCCAGGCTGGGATGACGGACCTCTCCCCCGACGCCATCCGGCATTGATGTGAACGCGCTCGATGCACGGGACGCCTCTCGTCCTTTGTCATCGCAAAGACCGCTGTTGGCCCGCACCGGTCTCCACAGGCCCAAACGCGGGCAGCGGGGCTTTAGCT
>CAZMPV010000464.1:0-2165 GCA_964567985.1 uncultured Gemmatimonadaceae bacterium | reverse complement strand
GCCAAGCCGTACCTGATGAAGCTGGCGATCGACGCCCTGGAGGATCCCGGGGTGACGTCGAGCCGGATCCTGATGTACGCCGGGCTGATCGTCCTGGCCGCCATCCTGGGGGGCGCGGCCCGCTACGGGATGCGGGAGCTCCTCAACGGCCTGAGCCGGCGGATGGAGTGCGACCTCCGGAACGACTTCTTCCGACACCTGCTGAAGCTCGACGCCTCCTTCTACGGCGGCACCCGGACCGGCGACCTCATGAGCCGGGCCACCAACGACACCCTGGCCGTCCGCCAGGCCCTGGGGCCGGCCCTCATGTACACGGTGAACACGACGGTGACCTTCACCTTCGCCGTGGCCCTGATGCTCTGGATCAGCCCCCGGCTGACGATCTTCGCCCTGATCCCCATGCTCCTGCTGCCGCCGGTGGTGCTGGGCTTCGGCAAGATCATCCACGAGCGCTTCGAGAAGATCCAGGAGCAGTTCTCCACCGTCTCGACGATGGTCCAGGAGAACCTGACCGGGGTGCGGATCGTCCGGGCCTACGGTCAGGAGCGGAGCCAGGCCGAGCGCTTCGCCGGGCTGAACGAGGACTACCTGGAGCGGAACATGGACCTGGTGAAGGCCGCCGGGCTCTTCCATCCGCTCCTGGGGTTGCTCTCCGGGGTGGCCATGGTGGCGGTGCTCTGGCTCGGCGGGCAGGAGGTCATGGCGGGCAACATCACCGTCGGAGACTTCGTCGCCTTCGGCTTCTACCTGGCGCTCCTGACGTGGCCCCTCATCGCCCTGGGATGGGTGGTGAACCTCTACCAGCGGGGGGCGGCCTCCATGGGCCGGATCAACCGGATCATGGAGACCGAGCCCCGGGTCGAGCCCCCGGCGGATCCGACGCCCCTGGAGCGGGCCCGGGGCGAGATCGAGTTCCGGGAGGTCTCCTTCCGCTATCCGGAGACCGAGCGCTGGATCCTCCGGGACGTCTCGTTCCGGGTCGAGCCCGGGCGGACGGTGGCGGTGGTCGGGCCCACGGGCTCGGGGAAGACGACCCTCGTCTCCCTGATCCCCCGGCTGTACGACCCCCAGGAGGGCACCGTGCTCCTGGACGGCGTGGACGTGCGGCGCTACGAGCCGGGGGAGCTCCGCCGGGCCATCGGCATGGTTCTCCAGGACCCCTTCCTCTTCTCCGACACCATCGAGCGCAACATCGCCCTGGGGCTGGGCGACGAGGCCGACCCCTTCACCTCCGACGACGACCCCGAGGAAGTGATCCGGGAGTCGGCCCGGATCGCCCAGCTCCACGAGTCGATCGCCGGCTTTCCCAAGCAGTACGAGACCTTCCTGGGCGAGCGGGGCATCAACCTCTCGGGTGGTCAGAAGCAGCGGGCCACCCTGGCCCGGGCCCTGGCCCGGAACCCCGACGTCCTGATCCTGGACGACGCGCTCAGCGCCGTCGACACCCGGACCGAGGCCCGCATCCTGGCCGACCTGGAGCGGGTCATGGCCGAGCGGACGGCCTTCATCATCAGCCACCGGGTCTCGGCCGTGATGGACGCGGACCTGATCCTGGTCCTGGAGGACGGCCGGATCGTGGAGCGGGGCACCCACGAGGAGCTCCTGGAGCGGGACGGGACCTACGCCCGGCTGCTCCGGCGGCAGATGCTGGAGGAAGAAGTGGAGGGGGTCTCCGAGCGGGCGGTGGCGGCTCCGGGGGACTGACGTGCTGATGATGGGTTCGGGTCACACCACATCCCTTCGAGCTCCCCGCTGTCCGCTTGCTCGGCTGCTGCGCAGCGAGCTCGTGCTCCCAGAGCGTCGCACGAAGGGATGTGGCGCGCCCCGAACCGGGACCGGAATGGTCGGTTCCCGGAGGCGGCGCCGGCCGGTCGGAGAAGGGGATGGAGCGCGGAGGAACCGGACATCGACTTCCCACTGTTCCTCCCGCGGAGCGGATCTGGGGCCCCTCGGGGCTGAGCGTTAGCACCGAGAGGGCGGATGCGCCGCGCTGGCAAGGAAGACCGACGAGGAATAGCGGCGCCGACCACGCTTCGCGCGGTGCCCGGAGCGAGGTCTGACGCCGTCCAGCGCGGATGCAGCCGTCCTCGAATGCAGCGCAGCCCCGAGGGGCCTCAGATCCGCTCCATGATGAACTCGGGGGTGAACTGGATCAGCCAGCTCGA
>CAZMPV010000463.1:0-2191 GCA_964567985.1 uncultured Gemmatimonadaceae bacterium | reverse complement strand
ACTCGGTGGTCCGGGAGGTGACCGAGGAGCTCGAGTCGTACGAGCTGACCCGTGCCTACCGGGCGGTGGGCGACTTCCTGGACGAGGATCTCTCCAACTGGTACGTCCGGCGGAGCCGGCCCCGCTTCTGGGGCAAGACCGACGCCGCCGACGGGCGGGCGGCCTTCCGGACCCTCTGGGAGGTCCTGGTGGCGCTGAGCCGCCTCACCGCCCCCGTGACGCCCTTCTCGGCCGACTGGCTCCACCGGGCCCTGGCCGACGGCGACACGGCCCACCTGGCGTCCTGGCCCCGGGCCGACGAGGACCGGATCGACGCCATCCTGGAGCGGGAGATGGACGCCGCCCGGACGGTGGTGACCCTGGGCCGGGCCGCCCGGGAGGAGGTCGGGATCCGGGTCCGCCAGCCCCTCCGGACGCTCCAGGTCGTCCTCCCCCGGCGGGAGACCCTCGAGGGCGAGGTCCTGGAGCTGGTCCGGGAGGAGCTGAACGTGAAGGAGGTCCGCTTTCTGGAGAGCGCCGAAGAGCTGATCCGGCTGGCGGGCCGGCCGAACTACGCGACCCTCGGTCCCCGCTTCAAGGACCGGGTGGAAGAGGCCGCCGACGCGATCAGGACGCTGTCGGCCGACGCCCTGGAGGCGCTCCGTGAGGGCGGCGTGGCCACGGTCGAGGTCGGCGGCGAGAGCCACGAGGTCGGCCCGGACGACGTGGAGGTCGTGGAGGAGGCCGCCGGGGAGCTGGCGGTCCGGAGCGAGGGGGGCTGCACGGTCGCTCTGGAGCCCACCCTGGACGACGAGCTCCGCCGCGAAGGGCTCGCCCGGGAGCTGGTGAACCGGATCCAGCGTCTCCGGAAGGACGCGGGCCTCGAGGTCACCGACCGGATCGAGCTTTCGATCTTCGGCCCGGACGAGGTTCGTACGGCGGCCCGGGACCACGAGGGGTTCATCGCCGGCGAGACCCTGGCCGCTCGGATGGAGGTCGGGGAGGAGACGGGGGCCGGGAGCGACGGCTTCCTCTCTTCCCGGGAGGTGGACCTGGACGGCATCCCGGCCGTCATCGCCCTGGACCGGGCGGGCTCCTGACGGAGGAGGCCTCCGCGGCCGAAGGCCGCACCATCGAGCTCACCGTGGACGAGAGCGTGGGCGAGCGCGTCGATGCCTGGATCGCCGACAGGGTGAAGCTCTCCCGGACCCGGATCGCCAAGCTGATCGGCGCCGATCGGGTCCGGGTGGACGGCGCCGTGCCGAAGAAGTCGGATCCCGTGGAGGCCGGGCAGCGTATCGTGGTCCGGGTGCCGCCTCCGGAGCCCCTGAGCACCGAAGCCCAGGACCTCCCGGTGGACGTGGTCTACGAGGACGAGGCTCTCCTGGTCGTGAACAAGCGGGCGGGGATGGTGGTGCACCCGGCCCCCGGTCATCCGAAGGGGACCCTCGTCAACGCCCTCCTTCACCACGTGGACGACCTCTCGGGCATCGGCGGAAAGCTCCGCCCCGGAATCGTCCACCGCCTGGACAAGGACACCTCCGGGCTGCTGGTGGTGGCCAAGCGGGACGACGCCCACCGGGCCCTCTCCGACGCCCTCCGGCGCCGGGAGGTCCGGCGGCTTTACCGCGCGGCGTCCTGGGGTCACCTTTCGGAGTCGCCGACACGGGTGGACGCGCCGGTCGGACGGGATCCCCGGGACCGGAAGCGCATGGCCGTGGTCGAGGACGGAAGGAGGGCGGTGACCCGGGCCCGTGTCCGGGAGCGCTGGATCGCCGCCGAGCTCCTCGACGTGAAGCTCCAGACTGGCCGGACGCACCAGATCCGGGTGCACCTGGCCCACATCGGCCATCCCGTCGTCGCCGACGAGGTGTACGGGGCCGGCTGGGAGAAGGGGATGAGCGGGCCCGGGCGGCCCTGGGCCCGGGAGCTGGCGCGGCGGGTGCCCCGGCAGTTCCTCCACGCGGCGGCCCTCGGGTTCACCCACCCGCTCACCGGCGAGGAGATGCGCTTCGAGGCCCCGCTCCCCCCGGAGCTGGCCGAGCCGGCGGACTGGGCCCGGCGGACGACCCGGGAGGGCGTTTAGGAGTCCGATCGGGAAGGTGGGCGGGCCGCGCGCAGGGGTCTTGCGAGGCTCAGACAAGGAAGGACGACGAAAGCGATGCCAAAGCATCGGAGAGGAGTTCTGACGCAGTATGAGTCCGCAACCCCC
>CAZMPV010000462.1:0-2205 GCA_964567985.1 uncultured Gemmatimonadaceae bacterium | reverse complement strand
GCGAGGAGGATGAGCGAGCCATGATCGCCGTCACCGGAGCCACGGGTACGATCGGGAGCGAGCTGGTACGTCTTCTCTCCGACGGGGGAGACGAGGTGCGCGGCCTCACCCGTCGGCCCGACGAGCAGCCTTCCTTCGTCGGCGTAGAGTGGGTCGAGGCGGACCTGGCCGAGCGGGACCGTGTGACCGAAGCCCTGGAGGGTGCCCGGACGCTCTTCCTGCTGACCGGCAACCAGGAGCGGATGGTCCACCTGCAGAAGAACGCCGTCCGGGCCGCCGTCCGCGCCGGACTCCGGTCGGTCGTGAAGCTCTCGGCCCTGGGTGCCACCGACCACTCGAAGTCCGTGATCGGCCTCTGGCACTACAACGTCGAGCGCGAGCTCCGGGAGTCGGTGCTCGAATGGACGATCCTCCGGCCCCACCACTTCATGCAGAACCTTCTGGACCCCATGGTCTTCGACAGGGAGCGGGGGACCGTGCGCTCCGCGTCGGGGGAGGGAGCGATCCCCTTCATCGACACCCGGGACATCGCGGCCGTGGCGGCCGAGGCCCTCACGTCGGAGGGCCACGGCGGCGAAGTTCACACCCTGACCGGCCCCGAGGCCCGCTCGTACCGGGAAGCCACGGAAGTTCTCGGTCGGGCCCTGAATCGGTCGCTGACCTACGTGCCGGAGGATATGGACGACGCCTGGGCGCGCCGGCGGGCGGCGGGACAGCCCGTCTGGCTCGCCGCGGCCCAGCTCGCCATCGCCGGGTACCAGCGCGAGGGCGGGCCCACCGAGCGGACCACCGGGACGGTGGAGCGCATCCTCGGTCGCCCGCCCCGGAGCCTCGAGGACTTCGCCCGGGACCACGTGGAGGCGCTGCGCTCGCCCGGGGGGCGGCCGTGACTCCCGTCGCGGGCGTCCTCGTGGCCGTGCCCTCTCGCGTCCTCCGGATCGAGCCCTCTATGGGCTCGATCGAGGGCACCGAAGGGCTGGCCGGGCGGCGACCCACCTGTCTGGCCACCGACCCCCGGGTCCCGGGCCGGGCCTGGTGCGGAACCCGTTCGGGCGGCGTCTTCCGGAGCGACGACGGCGGAGGGAGCTGGCGCTTCGTCGGCCTGGAAGGGCAGCGGGTCACGAGCGTGACACCCAGCCCGGCCCGCCGGGACCTCGTGTGGGTCGGCGCCGAGCCCAGCGCCGTGTGGCGCTCGCCGGACGCGGGGGAGGGCTGGGAGCGGACCCGGGGGCTCCGGGAGCTGCCCTCGTCCGGCGAGTGGGCGTTTCCGCCCCGGCCCGAGACCCACCACGTCCGCTGGATCGCCTGCCACCCGAGGGAGGCCGGCCGGCTCTGGGTAGCCGTCGAGGCCGGCGCCCTGGTCACGACGCCCGACGGGGGCCGGAGCTGGAAGGACCGGGTGCCCGGCGGTCCCCGGGACACCCACGAGCTCGCCCTCCATCCCGACGCACCCGACGTGCTGCGGGTATCGGCCGGGGACGGCTACTTCGAGAGCCGGGACGGGGGCGAGACGTGGTCCACGCCCCGGGACGGCCTGGAGGTGGGCTATCTCCGGAGCGTGGCCATCGACCCCGGCGACCCGGAGACGGTCGTGGTGTCGGCCGCCTCCCGGGCCCGATCCGCGTACACGGCGGGCCGCTCCGACGGGCGGGTCTACCGGCGCGAGGGCGACGGGCCCTGGCGCCGGGTCGTGGAGGGGTGGCCGGAGGAGCCCGAAACGATCGCCCCCCTGCTGGTGCCGGGGCTCGAAGCCGGCGAGCTGTGGGCCGCGGACGAGCGGGGGGTGCATCGCTCGGGAGACGGCGGACGGAGCTGGAGCCGGGTCGCCGCGTTCGCCGAGACGCCCGACCACCTCCGGGGAATCGGGGTCTTCGGCGAGGGCTGATGCTCGTCGTGCCGGATCGCACCTTCGATGCCTTCGGTGCGGAAGGGGGGCGCCCTCCCGTCAGCCTTCGAGTCGCGCCACGGCCTCCCGGGCCTCGGCCACCGGGGGCAGGGACGGGTCGGCGTCGGCCCACATGGTCAGGAAGCCCCGGTACGCTTCCAGGGCCTCCTCGCTCCGCCCGAGCGCCTCGTACGCCCGGGCGGTGCGGATGCGGACGGGGGAGCGGAAGGGGGTCCTGAGAAGGGTCTCCCAGTGACGGATCGCCTCGGCGTGGTCGCCCAGGGCGAAGAGGGCGTCGCCCATGAGGAGGACGGAGAGCA
>CAZMPV010000461.1:0-2226 GCA_964567985.1 uncultured Gemmatimonadaceae bacterium | reverse complement strand
GCGTTCCTCATGGACCGGGAGGAGATCCGCCACGTCCTGGTGGAGGACGACGACCACCGGCTGATCGGGCTCGTCTCGTACCGCTCGCTCCTCCGGCTGATGGCCGAGGGCGGGGCCTCGGGCGAGGTGCCCGTGGGCACGATCATGGAAGAGGACCCGATCTCGATCTCCCCCGAGACGCCGACGCTGGAGGCGATCGAGATGATGCGGGAGCGGGGCGTTTCGTGCCTGCCGGTGGTGAAGGGAGGCAAGCTGGTGGGCCTGGTCACCGAGCGGGACTTCATGCCGATCGCGTACCAACTCCTCGCGGACTCCCTGAGCGACGAGTGAGCCGGGTCCGGGATTCGCTGGACGACGAGCCCAGGCCGATTCCGGCGGTCAGCCGGATCCTCGGACGGGTCCGGGGTGAGGCCGACGGCCCCACCCTGGTCGTCATCGGAGGCATCCACGGCAACGAGCCCGCAGGCATACTCGGGCTCCGGACCGTCCTCGACGAGCTCCGGGGGCGGACGGACGAGATCCGGGGCGAGTTCCTGGCCCTGGCCGGCAACCGGGCGGCCCTGGCCCGGGGGCGGCGCTTCCTCCGGAGGGACCTGAACCGGGTGTGGACCGAGGAGCGGATCCGCCAGGTCCTGGAGCGAGCCCCGGTCGACGAGGTCGAGGACGAGGCCCGGGAGCAGTGGGAGCTGCTCAAGATCCTGGAGGAGGCCGACCGGGACGCTCGGGGCAAGGTCTACGTCATGGACCTCCACACCACCTCGTCCATGAGCGGGCCCTGGGCGACCATCGAGGACACGCTCCGGAGCCGGGCCTTCGCCCTGGACTTCCCGGTGCCGATCATCCTGGGCCTGGAGGAGCAGGTGGACGGCACCCTCCTCGAGCACGTGAGCCGGAAGGGGCACACGATGCTGGTCTTCGAGGCGGGCCAGCACGGCGACCCCGAGTCGGTGGGTCGGAGCCGGGCCGCGATCTGGACGGCGCTGTGGGCGGCGGGGCTACTGAGGAACGCCCGACCTCCCGAGGTCCGGGAGTCCCTGCGGCGCCTCGAGGAGGAGACCGCCACCCTTCCCCGGGTCCTGGAGATGCGCTACCGACACCCGGTCCACCCGGCCGACGACTTCCGGATGAACCCCGGCTACGTGAACCTCCAGCCGATCTCGGAGAGCGAGGTCGTGGCCCGGGACCGGGGCGGAGAGATCCGGGCGCCGGAGGGAGGCCGCGTGCTCATGCCCCTCTACCAGGAGCAGGGCGAGGACGGCTTCTTCGTGGTCCGGGAGTTCGAGCCCTTCTGGCTCCGGGTCTCGGAGGTCCTGCGCCGGATCGGCGCGGATCGGATCGCCCACTGGCTTCCCGGCGTCCGGCGGGATCCGGAGCGGGACGACGCCCTCGAGGTCGACCGCACGATCGCGCGCTGGTACGCCATCGAGATCCTGCACCTCCTGGGCTACCGGAAGGAGCGAGAGAGGGGCAAGCATCTCGTCGTCCTCCGGCATCCCGCGTCCGCCGACGGCGACGAGCGCTGAGCCGACGATGTGCGGCCGCTACACTTTGACCACGCCGATCGAGGAGCTGCTGGACGTCTTCGACGTTCCGGAGGTCGGCTTCGAGCACCGTCCCCGCTACAACATCGCCCCGACCCAGAACGCGCCGGTCCTGGCGACGGACGACGAAGGTCGGAAGATCGGCCTGCTCCGGTGGGGGCTGATCCCCTTCTGGGCCGACGATCCCTCCATCGGCAACCGCCTGATCAACGCCCGCAGCGAGACCGCTTCGAGCAAGCCCGCGTTCCGGAGCGCCTTCCGGAATCGCCGCTGCCTGGTGCTGGCGGACGGCTTCTACGAGTGGCGGAAGGAGGACGGCGGGAAGGTCCCCTACTGGATCCACCGCTCCGATCGGGGGGCCTTCACCATGGCCGGGCTCTGGGAGCGCTGGGAGCCCGACGAGGGCGAGCCCGTCTTCACGTTCACGATCCTGACCCGGGACGCCCTCCCCGAGCTCGAGCCGATCCACCCCCGGATGCCGGTGATCCTGGAGGAGGCGCGACGGGACGGGTGGCTCGACCCCCGTGCCGATGCCGACGCCCTCGACGAACTCCTGGACGCGCCGCCGGCCGGGGAGCTCGACTTCCACCCGGTCTCGACGGTGGTCAACTCGCCCCGGAACGACGGACCCGAGTGCATCGAGCCGGTGGGTGCAGCCCCGGAGCCCGAATAGCCCTCGCCCGCG
>CAZMPV010000460.1:0-2238 GCA_964567985.1 uncultured Gemmatimonadaceae bacterium | reverse complement strand
GGGCGGAACCGCTTCGAGCGAGGAGATATGCGTACACTGGTCGTGCTTCTGGTTTCCCTGTCGATGGTGGCCTGTGGCTCCGGAGAATCACCAGACGCTTCGGCGTCGGAAGAGGTGGGTTCGGGCGCGGAGGGGACGCCCGCATCCCAGCCCCCCCTCGAGGAAGTCCTGGACGACCCCGAGGTGGTCCCCGTCTACCGGGCGCTCATGGCGCGCATCGCGCCGGACGACGGCTGGAGCCGCACCCGCTACCTCCGCTTCGACTGGATCGTCGACAGGGAAGACGGCCGGCTCGTCCGCTCCCACCGCTGGGACAGGCGCGACGGCCGCTACCGGGTGGAGGCCCCTGTAGGAGACGACCAGCAGATGGTCGCTCTCTTCAACGTGAACCACCCCACCGAGGGCGAGGAGATCTGGCTCGACGGCGAGCCCGTCGACGACGCCGCCCGCTCCGACTCGCTGGCCCAGCGGGCCAACGCGATGTTCGTCAACGACTCGTACTGGCTGGTCATGCCCTTCAAGTGGGCCGACCCCGGGGTGACCACCAGCTACGTCGGCCGGATGGAGCAGTGGGGGAAAGAGTACGACGTGGTGGAGCTCACCTTCGAGGACGTGGGCCTGACGCCCCAGAACAAGTACCGGGGCTTCGTCGATCCCGAGACCGGCCTCATGGAGATCTGGCAGCACTTCCGGCAGGCCGGGGACGCCGAGCCGGGCTTCACCATGGCGTGGACCGACTGGCAGCGCCACGGCCCGATCTTCCTGTCGTCCCGTCGGGAGAACCAGGAGGGTGAGGCCCGGATCTACTTCGAGAATCTGGAGGCGGCCACCGAGGTGCCGGAGGGCGCCTTCGTCGGACCCTCCTAGTCTGGCGCTCGCAAGACCCCTGCGCGCGCGCCACTGTAGTTCTTCAGGAGGCTTCTAGCCCACGGGCACTCCGGCCCGGCCGGTCTCCTCGCCGGCCCGGGTCCCGCCCGCCTCCTCCGACGGCTCGAGGCCGTCGACCAGAGCCACCTGCAGGACCTGGTCCAGGTCTTCCACGAGGTGGAAGGTGAGCTCCTCCTGGACCTCCTCGGGGATGTCCTCCATGTGGGCCTCGTTCTCCTTGGGCAGGACGACCTCCCGGATTCCGGCCCGGTGGGCGCCCAGGACCTTCTCCTTCACGCCGCCGATCGGCAGCACCCGGCCGGTCAGCGTGAGCTCGCCGGTCATCGCCACGTCCCGGCGGACCTTCCGGCCGGAGATGGCCGAGATCAGCGCGGTCGCCATGGTGATCCCCGCCGAGGGGCCGTCCTTCGGCACCGCTCCCGCCGGCACGTGGATGTGGACCTCCCGGCCCTTCAGGGCCTCGTCGTCGATGCCCAGGAGGGCATGGTGGCTCTTGGCGTAGGTGAGGGCGGCCCGTCCGGACTCCTTCATGACGTCGCCGAGCTGGCCGGTCAGCACCAGGTTGCCCTCGGTTCCGGGCATGACGCTGGCCTCGACGAACATGATGTCGCCGCCCATCGGCGTGTAGAACATCCCGGTTGCGACGCCGGCCCGGTCCTCCTTCGCCATCTCCTCGGGGTGAACCCGGGGACGGCCCAGGATGTCCCGGACCACCTCGGGGGTGGCCTCGACCTCGTCGGTGTCGCCGGTGGCGATCCGCCGGGCCACCTTCCGGGCGAGCTTCCCGAGCTCACGCTCGAGCTGCCGCACGCCCGCTTCCCGGGTGTACTTCTGGACGAGGGTCAGGATCGCTTCGTCGGAGATCTCGAGCTCCTCCTCCCGGAGGCCGTTCTCCTCGAGCTGCCTGGGCAGGAGGTAGCGCTTGGCGATCTCGAGCTTCTCCCGCTCGGTGTAGCCGCTGAACTCGACCTTCTCCATCCGATCCAGGAGGGGCGCCGGGATCCGGTCGCTGTAGTTGGCCGTGCAGATGAACAGGACCTCGGAGAGGTCGAAGGGCACGCCCAGGTAGTGGTCCGTGAAGGTGGAGTTCTGGGCCGGATCCAGGACCTCCAGGAGGGCGGCGCTGGGATCGCCCTGGAACGACGCCCCCACCTTGTCCACCTCGTCGAGGAGGAAGACCGGGTTCTTGCTCTTCACGGTCTTCATCCCCTGGATGATCCGACCGGGCATGGCCCCGACGTAGGTCCGCCGGTGTCCCCTGATGTCGGCCTCGTCCCGGGCGCCGCCCAGGGACATCCGCACGTACTTCCGCCCCAGGGAGCGGGCGATGGACTGGGCGATGCTCGTCTT
>CAZMPV010000459.1:0-2275 GCA_964567985.1 uncultured Gemmatimonadaceae bacterium | reverse complement strand
CTACCCCGGACGGACCAGCCGCCGGACCCGGGAGAGGAACTCCTCCCGGGAGACCGGCTTCACCAGGTACTCGTCCACACCGAGCTTGAAGCCCCGAACCACCGCCTCCTCCTGGCCCAGGGCGGTGATCATGAGCACGGGCACGTCCTGCAGCTCCGGGTCCTCCCGCATCTCCCGCAGGACCTCGAAGCCGTCCTTTCCCGGGAGCATCACGTCGAGGACGACCAGATCCGGCCGCCGCTCCCGGGCCCCGTCCAGGGCGTCTTCGCCGGTGGCCGCCCGTCGGGGTCGGAAGCCGTCCCGCTCCAGGAAGCGAACGAGGATGCGAGCCACGGGGTCCTCGTCCTCGACGACCAGGACGTCCCGCTCTTCGGTCCGAACGGCCGGCTCTCCCGCGAGGACACCGTTCCGCCCGGCGCTCTTGGCCCGGTAGAGGAGGTGGTCGGCCCGGGCCACGGACTCCTCCACCGACTCGGCGCTGCCCACGGACGTGACGCCGGCGGAGAAGCTCATTCCGTTCTGCACGTCGAGGTCGGCGGTGGCCTGGACCCGCTTCCGGAACCTGCGCCGGGCCTTCTCCACGGCTTCCTCGGCTCCGGCGACGTCGGTGTCCGGAAGGAGGATCACGAACTCGTCTCCGCCCCAGCGGGCCAGGACGTCCGAGTCCCGGAGGGCCTCCTGGACCACCCTGGACAGATCCCGGAGGAGGTCGTCGCCCACCGGGTGCCCGTAGCGGTCGTTCACCTCTTTCAGGTAGTCCACGTCCAGGAGCGCCAGGGAGAGCGGCTGGTCGTTGCGCTCGGCCAGTGCCTGGAGGCGGAGGAAGATGCGGGAGAAGGCGGCCCGGTTCGGCAGGCTCGTCAGGTGATCCTCCTGGGCCAGCCGCCGGAGAGCGGCGGTGCGCCGGAGGAGCGACGCCACCGCGGCCCGGAGGATCTCTGGCTCGGCGGGCTTCTCCAGGAACTCGTCGGCTCCGAGGGCGAAGCACTCGGCCCGGACCGACGGGTCGGCCCGGCCCGAAAGGATGAGGACCGGCGTGGCGGCGTTGGAGGCTCCGTCCCGCACCTGGACCAGGACGTCCCGGCCGTCGCCGTCGGGGAGCGTCAGGTCCAGGATGATCAGGTCCGGCGCCTCCTCCCGGAGGAAGCCCCCGGCCTCGTCCGCCGACGGGGCCACGTCGAACTCCCGGCTCGGATCGTCCAGGATGCGCCGCAGGAGCTCGGCCTCCTCTTCCTCGTCTTCCACGACGAGGATCCGGGTCTGGTCCCGGGGGAGCTCACCCAGGCTCTCCCGGAGCCCGTCGAGGAGCCGGGGCACCAGCCCCGCCAGCTCGTCGTCGTCGGCCGAGGAGACCCGACGGGCCAGGCGCAGGACCTCCGGGGCGCCGTAGACCTCCAGCGGCGTCTCCAGGGATCGGGCGATTCTCCGCACCGAGCGGAGGCTGTCCGCACCTCCCTCCCGGGCTTCACGCCAGACCGTGCCCAGGGCGGCGACCCGGGCGGCCAGGGCTTCGACGTCTTCGGTCTGGTGCATCGTGTTCCGGTGAGAGCGGAGAGGGCGTCAGCCTCCCCCCTCCTCGTAGCGCTGCTTCAGCCGCTCGACGACCGTCGGGTCGGCCAGCGTGGTCGTGTCCCCCAGGGCCTTCCCCTCGGCGATGTCCTTGAGGAGCCGCCGCATGATCTTGCCGGAGCGGGTCTTGGGCAGGTCGGCCGTGAAGAGGACGACCTCGGGCCGGGCGATGGCGCCGATCTTGTCCGCCACGTGCTCCTTGAGCTCGTCGGCCAGCGCGTCCGACATCTCCCGGCCTTCCTTCAGGGTGACGAAGGCCGCGATCGACTGGCCCTTCACGTCGTGGGCCTTCCCGACCACCGCGGACTCGGCCACGGCGGGGTGATCCACCAGGGCGCTCTCCACCTCCATGGTCCCGATCCGATGACCGGCCACGTTCAGGACGTCGTCCACCCGACCCAGGATCCAGAAATAGCCGTCGTCGTCCCGCTTGGCCCCGTCCCCGGGAAAGTAGATCCCGTCCCACTTCGACCAGTACTGCTCCCGGAAGCGCTCGTCGTCGCCCCAGATGGTGCGGAGCATGGAGGGCCACGGCCGGGTGACGGCCAGATAGCCGGCGTCGACCTCGTCCCCCTCGTCGTCCAGGATCCCGGCCTCGATCCCGGGGAAGGGGCGCGTCGCGCTCCCGGGCTTCGTCTCCGTGATTCCCGGGAGCGGCGTGATCATGATGCCACCGGTCTCGGTCTGCCACCAGGTATCGACGATC
>CAZMPV010000458.1:0-2287 GCA_964567985.1 uncultured Gemmatimonadaceae bacterium | reverse complement strand
CTCGGGATCGCCCTCATTGTAGCGCCAGTGGGCCGCTATCCCGTACTCAGCCGTCCGGTGCATCTCGTGGGTCCGGATCTGGATCTCGTAGCGGCGCCCGCCCGGTCCGAAGACCGTCGTGTGGAGCGAGCGGTACATGTTCGACTTCGGCGTGGCCACGTAGTCGTGGAAGCGCTCGGTGATCGGCGTCCACTTCGAGTGGATCACGCCGAGCACCGCGTAGCAGTCCTGGACGGTCTCGGTGATGACCCGGATCGCCATGAGGTCGTAGATCTCTTCGTACGGCTTCCCCCGGCGCTTCATCTTCTTGTAGATCGACCACAGGTGCTTCGGCCGGCCCGTCACCTCGGAGTAGGGGATGTCGGACTCCCGGAGGGCCTCCTCGAGGGGGCGCTGCATCTCCAGGATCTGGCGCTCCCGCTCCTTCCTGCGCTCCTGCACCTTCTTCCGTAGCGCCTGGTACGACTCGGGCTCGAGGAATCGGAAGGCCAGGTCCTCGAGCTCCCACTTGATCGAGGCGATGCCGAGCCGGTGGGCCAGGGGCGCGTAGATCTCCCGGGTCTCCAGGGCGATCCGCTTCTGCTTCTCCGGCGGCAGGTGCTCCAGGGTGCGCATGTTGTGGAGCCGGTCCGCCAGCTTGACCAGGATGACCCGGGCGTCCTCGGCCATGGAGAGGAGGAGCTTCCGGTAGTTCTCCACCTGGTGCTCGGTGTGGGAGCGGAACTGGACCTTCCCGAGCTTGGTCACCCCGTCCACGATCAGGGCCACGCCCGGGCCGAAGCGCTCCTCGACCTCGTCCACCGTCCGGGCCGTGTCCTCGACCACGTCGTGGATGAGGCCGGCCACCAGGGAGTCGGTGTCCAGGTGGAGCTGGGCCAGGATCGTCGCCACCTCGACCGCGTGGTTGACGAAGTCCTCGCCCGACGCCCGCTTCTGGCCCGCGTGGGCCTCCATGGCGAGGGCGTACGCGTCCCGGATACGCTCCACGTCGAGCTGCTCGGCGTACGCCTCCAGAGCCCGGGCCAGCCCCCGGGGGAGGCCGCGGATCGTGGCGGAGGACGGCGTGGTCGTCTGGGTGCTCATGACACTGGAAAGTTAAAGGGCGGGCGGCGCCTTCGCAGGCGTTCGCTTCCCGGTTAGGTTCGTGCACATGAATAGAGATACCATCCTCGTCACCGGTGGTGCCGGATTCATCGGCTCGAACCTGGTCGCCGGCCTCCAGGAAAGGGGCGAGACCGAGCTCGTCGTCTCCGACCGCCTCCGGAAGGGCGGCAAGTGGCTGAACCTCCGGAAGCGGGAGCTCGCCTACGTCGTCCACCCGGAGCGCCTCGACGACTGGCTGGCCGCACACGGAGACGACGTCCGGGCCGTCTTCCACATGGGCGCCATCTCCTCGACGACCGAGACCGACGCCGACCTCGTCGTCGAGAACAACTTCCGGCTCTCCATGTCGCTCTGGCGCTGGTGCGCCGAGCGGGGCGTGCCCTTCATCTACGCCTCGTCGGCGGCGACCTACGGCGACGGCTCGGAGGGCTTCAGCGACGACGCCGACCCCGAGCACCTGGCCACCCTGCGCCCGCTGAACCCCTACGGCTGGAGCAAGCACCTCTTCGACCGGCGCGTCGCGCGGATCGTCGAGGAGGGCGGACCCACCCCGCCCCAGTGGGCCGGGCTCAAGTTCTTCAACGTCTACGGGCCCAACGAGCACCACAAAGGGGAGATGCGGAGCGTCGTCACCAAGAACTGGGAGGTGGCGGCCGCCGGCGAGCCGGTGAAGCTCTTCAAGTCGTACCACCCGGAGTACCCGGACGGGGGCCAGAAGCGGGACTTCGTCTACGTGAAGGACTGCGTGGACGTCATGCTCTGGCTCCTGGACCACCCCGAGGTGAGCGGCCTCTTCAACCTGGGCACCGGAGAGGCCCGGACCTGGGACGACCTGATCGCCGCGCTCTTCCGGGCCTTCGGCCACGAGCCCCGCATCGAGTACATCGAGATGCCCGACCACCTCCGGGGCAAGTACCAGTACTTCACCGAGGCGGAGATGGCCAAGCTCCGGGCCGCCGGCTACGACGCCCCCTTCCGCTCCGTCGAAGAGGGGGTCCGGGACTACGTCCAGAGCCACCTGGCCACCGACGACCCCTACCGGTAGGCCTCAGCCCGGAAGCGACACCGACTTCCACCCGCCGTCCCCCACGATCACGTGGTCCAGCACCGGAATGCCGAGGGACGTCCCGGCCTCGGTGAGCTGACGGGTCACGGCCCGGTCCTCGGCGGAGGGCGAGGGATC
>CAZMPV010000457.1:0-2289 GCA_964567985.1 uncultured Gemmatimonadaceae bacterium | reverse complement strand
GCCAAGATCGACGTGGACGACTCCGGCCTGGTGAAGATCGCCGCCGTCGACGGCGAAGGCGGCGCCCGGGCCCGGGAGATGATCGAAGCGATCGTCCAGGAGCCGGAGGTGGGCCGGGTCTACGAGGGTCCGGTGAAGAACACGACCTCCTTCGGCGCATTCGTCGAGATCCTCCCCGGCACCGAGGGGCTCTGCCACATCTCGGAGCTGGAGGACCACCACGTCGACAAGACGGAGGACGTGCTTCGCAAGGGCGACGTGACCCGGGTGAAGCTGCTCTCGATCGACGAGAAGGGCCGGCTCCGCCTCTCCCGGCGGGCCGCCATCGAGGACGAGGGCGAGGAGAAGGTCACCGCCGTGGAAGAGGCGAGCCGCTGAGGCTCCCTCGGACACGCTCCTAAATGACGGCGGCGGGAAGCGGGGGGCATGGGCGTCGTCCCATGCCCCCCTTTTCCGTTCGGGAATGCGGCGGGTCGTGAAGGGGGCGACGGAGACCCGGCCCGGCCGGATCCGGGAGAG
This sequence comes from uncultured Gemmatimonadaceae bacterium, assembly GCA_964567985.1. GTDB lineage: Bacteria > Gemmatimonadota > Gemmatimonadetes > Longimicrobiales > Gaopeijiaceae > CAZMPV01. Next base: position 1,770 of record CAZMPV010000457.1, on the reverse strand, counting down.
CCGGCTTTCCAACGGGATCCGGGTGTTGACCGAGACGATGCCCGGGGTACGCTCGGCGGCGGTGGGCGCCTGGGTGCGGCAGGGCTCGGCCCACGAGCCTGCCGACGCCATGGGTGCCAGCCACCTCCTGGAGCACCTGGTCTTCAAGGGCACCGAGCGCCGCTCCGCCCGGGAGATCGCCATGGCCCTGGAGTCCCTGGGCGGCTCCCTGGACGCCTACACGGGCCGGGAGCAGACGAGCTTCCAGGCCCGGGTCCTGGACGAGCACGTCCCCCGGGCCCTCGAGGTGGTGGCCGACCTGATCCGGCGGCCGTCGCTCCGTCCCGATGACCTGGAGCTGGAGCGGGAGGTGGTCCTCGAGGAGCTCTCCACGGTGCAGGACACGCCGGACGACCTGGTCTTCGAGCTCCACAGTGACCGCATCTGGGCCGGTCATCCCTACGGTCACTCGATCCTGGGCACCCGGGAGACGGTGTCCGGGATGAGCTCCGCGGCCCTCCGGGAGCTCCACCGGGAGCGCTACCTCGTGGGCGACCTCGTGGTGGGCGCCACCGGGAGCGTGGACCACGACGCCGTGGTGGCGGACGTGGAGACCCACTTCGGAGACCTGCCGAAGGCGGGGGAGCGGCCGGAGATCCCGCCGGTGAAGCCCCGGATCGGAGGGGTGGAGCGGGTTCACCGGGAGACGGCCCAGACCCACCTGGTCTTCGGCGCGCCGATCCCGGGCCACGCCGACGAGCGGCGATACCCCCTGGTGCTCCTCTCGTCGGCCTTCGGCGGCGGAATGAGCTCCCGGCTCTTCCAGCGCGTCCGGGAGGAGCTGGCCCTGGCCTACACGGTCTACTCCTTCCAGTCCTTCTACTCCCGGGCCGGCCTCACCGGCGTCTACGTCGGCACCCGTCCGGGCTGGGGAGACCGGGTCACCGACGCGGTCCTGGAGGAGCACCGTCGGCTGGCCTCCGCCGGGCTCACCGAAGCCGAGCTCGAGCAGACGAAGCAGCAGGTGAAGGGCCAGATCATGCTTTCGCTGGAATCGACGGGCTCCCGGCTCTATCGGCTGGCCAGCTTCGCCCTCTTCGACGAGCCGTTCCTCTCCCTGGACGAAGTCCTGGCCCGGATCGACGCCGTCGGACCCGACGAGATCTCGGCGGTGGCGGCCGACTTCTTCGATCCCGCGCGGCAGTTCGTCCTGCGGCTCGGACCCGAGGAGGACGAGGCGGACCGGCGGGGGTGAGGAGGGGGTTCCGAGCACCCGGCCCGCACGACCCGCGGGGTCGCGCGGGCGGTACGATTTGGATACACTGAAACGTCTCAAAACGTCGGGGTCGGGGCCGTCCCGGCCCGGGTGCCCGCCGCGACGAAGATCCTCTCGAATCAGGGAAACACGAAGAAGCCAATGATCATCGGAGTACCGAAGGAGATCAAGACGAACGAGTACCGCGTCGCGCTCGTGCCCGCGGGGGCCGAAGCGTTCCGGCAGGCGGGCCATGACGTGCTCGTGGAGGCCGGGGCCGGAGAAGGGAGTGGCTTCGGCGACGAGCTCTACCGGGACGCCGGGGCCGAGATCGTCGACTCGGTGGACGACGTCTGGGCCCGGGCCGAGATGATCATGAAGGTGAAGGAGCCCATCGAGCCGGAGTGGGGCCGGATCCGGGAGGACCAGGTCCTCTTCACCTACTTCCACTTCGCGGCCTCGGAGCCGCTCACCCGGGCGGTCCGGGACTCGGGGTGCGTCGCCATCGCCTACGAAACGGGCCAGCTCGTCTCGGG
>CAZMPV010000456.1:0-2296 GCA_964567985.1 uncultured Gemmatimonadaceae bacterium | reverse complement strand
CCGGGTGGCCAGCTCCTTCACGAACCAGCGGTCGTGGGAGACGAGGATCAGCGTGCCGTCGTAGTCCCGTAGCCCCTCGACCAGCGCCTCGATCGCCTCCAGGTCCAGGTGGTTCGTGGGCTCGTCCAGGACCAGCACGTTGGGCTCCTCGAGGAGGAGCCGGCTGAACACCAGGCGCGCCGCCTCGCCCCCGGAGAGTGCGCTCAGGGGCTTCTCCCCCTCGTCTCCCTCGAAGAGCATGAGGCCCATCTGGCTCCGGACTTCGCCCCGGCTCATTCGGGGAAAGGCGTCCCGGAGCCACGACTCGGCGGTGCGGGTCTCGGCCCCGGCGCCCTCGGCATCGAGCTGCTCGTGATGATCCTGGGCGAAGTAGCCGGGACGGCACTCGTAGCCCCACTCCACGACACCGGCGTCGGCCTCGAGCTCGCCGACGGCGATCTTGAGCAGCGTCGACTTGCCGATCCCGTTGGGCCCGAGGATCGCGAGCCGATCCCCGCGCTGAACCGTCAGATCCACTCCGTGGAGGACCGCGTGGTCGCCGAAGGACTTCCGCACCCCCTCCACCCGGAGGACCTCCTTCCCGCTGGGCCGACGCTGGCGAAACCGGAACGTCGGATAGCGCCGGGAGCTGGGGGGCAGCTCCTCCAGGTTTTCGGCCTTCTTCTCGATGAGTCGCAGCTTGCTCTGGGCCTGCCTGGCCTTGCTGGCCTTGGCCCGAAAGCGGTCCACGAACTCCTGGTGGTGGGCGATCTCCTTCTCCCGGTTCTCGATCTCCTTCTCCCGGCGGGCCCGCTCCTCCGCCTTCTTCTTCTGGAAGGCCGAGTAGTCTCCGTGGTAGAGGGTGACCGTCTCGTAGTCCACGTCCAGCACATGGGTGGCCACGTTGTCCAGGAAGCGATGGTCGTGGGAGATGACGACGAGGGGTCCCTGGAAGTCCCGGAGAAAGGTCTCGAGCCAGCGAATCGAGAGGATGTCCAGGTGATTCGTGGGCTCGTCCAGGAGGAGCGCGTCCGGCGAGCCGGCCAGGACCTGGGCCAGGAGGACCCGCAGCTTGAAGCCGCCGGAGAGGGTCGAGAGGGGGTCCCGGTGCACCTCGGCCGGGAGCCCGAGCCCCTCCAGGATCCTCCCGGCCCGGGCCTCGGCCGCGTACCCGTCGCGGCGCTGCACCACTTCCTCGAGCTCGGAGAAGCGCTCGGCGTCGAACTCCCCCCTGCCGCCGTCCGCCCGCTCCAGGAGCGCCTCCTTCTCGGCCATGGCCTTCCAGAGCTCCGGGTCGCCCCGGAGGGCGACGCTCAGGATCTCCTCGTCTCCGTAGAGGAACTGGTCCTGACGTAGGACGCCGAGACGGGCCGACTTCGGCACCGAGACCGATCCTTCGTCGGGCTCCCGGTCGCCGGCCAGGATCTCCAGGAGGGTCGTCTTGCCCGAGCCGTTGGCTCCGACCAGCCCGTAGCGCTCTCCCGGGTTCAGGTTGAAGGAGACGTCGCGGAAGAGCGTCCGGTCGCCGAAGGACTTGGCGACCCCGGAGACGGCGATCACGAGAGGCCGAGCTCCGTCCAGAGCTCCCGGAGCCTCCGCCGGAAGGCGGCGTCGTTCTCCTCGTACCAGCGACGGGCGGCCCGGCCCTTCGCCTCGAGCTCCTCCTTCGGCGTCGCCAGGACCTCCTCGACCGCCCCCTCGAGGGCGCCGGGGTCGACGTAGTAGTTCACCCCCATCTTCCGGGGCTTGGAGCGGTGCCAGGGCACCAGGACGCCCCGCTCCGGCCTCACGAGCTCGTTCATCGGGGGTCCGTCGGTGGTGACCGTCACCGCCCCGCAGGAGAGGGCCTCGCCGATGTAGTGACCCCAGCCCTCGCTCCTGGACGGGCAGAGGTGGACGCCGCAGGCGTTCTGGAGACGCCGGAGCTCGTCGTCGGGCAGATAGCGGTCGATGAGGTCCACGTTCGTCGGGACCCGGTCCGGAACGGCCCCCTCCCGGTGAAAGACGGTGGTCAGAGTGGGCCAGTCGGGGTGGTCACCCCAGAGCTCCAGGAGCTCCTCCGTCCCCTTGAGCGCGCTGCCGCCGGCCAGGTGGAAGAAGCGTCCGTAGTCGGGCGCGACGTCGTCCAGCTTCCGGTCCACCGAGGTGAAGCCCAGCAGATGCGCCGAGGGGTGGACCTCCGAGAAGATCTCCACGGCGTGCTCGGTCTTGCAGAAGACGTGGTCCACGTGTTCCCGGAGGAGCGCCACGAGCCGCCGGGGATACCGCTCCTGGTTGGGGATCAGGACGTAGCGGCCAGCGTGGCGGAGCCAGCGGG
>CAZMPV010000455.1:0-2299 GCA_964567985.1 uncultured Gemmatimonadaceae bacterium | reverse complement strand
AGCGAGAGGACGACGACCGCCCAGTAGGCGAGCCGGCCGTTCCGTCGGGTGCGATCGATCCGTCCCCGGACCCGGTCGAGAGCCACGGCTCAAACGACCACGTCGAGCCAGCCGTGGCGATCCGGCAGCTCACCCCGGGCGATGCCCAGGAAGCGCTCCTGGATCTGCAGGGTGATCGGCCCGGCCGCTCCCCGGCCGATCTCGATGCCGTCCACGCTGCGCACGGGAGTCACCTCCGACGCCGTGCCGGTGAAGAAGAGCTCGTCGGCCGTGTAGAGGGACTCCCGGGGCACGGGCTCCTCCCGGACCTCGTAGCCGAGCTCCTCCGCCAGGACGAGGACGGAATCCCGGGTGATCCCCCGGAGCGACGTGCCGTCGAGCTCGGGGGTGACGACGACCCCGTCCCGGACCAGGAAGAGGTTCTGGCCGCTCCCCTCGCTGACGATGCCGCCGGGACCCAGCACCACGGCCTCGTCGTAGCCCTTCTCCAGGGCCTCCATCTTGATGAGCTGGGCGTTGTTGTAGTGGCCCGCGGCCTTGGCGGCCACGGGAAAGGTGTTGGGCGCGGGCCGGTGCCAGCTCGAGACGCAGACGTCCACGCCCCGCTCCAGGGCGCCCTCGCCCAGATACGTGCCCCACGGCCAGGCCGGCACGTAGGTCTCGATGGGGCTGGCCACGGGATCGAGGCCCGCCGATCCGTATCCCCGGAGCACCATGGGCCGGATGTAGCACGATTCGAGCCCGTTCTTCCGCACCACGGCCCGACACGCTTCGGCCACCTCCTCCGGCTCGTGGTCCGGCACCATCCGGTAGACCCTGCACGAGTCCCAGAGCCGCCGGATGTGGGCGTCCAACCGGAAGACGGCCGGCCCGTCCGGTGTCTCGTAGCAGCGGATGCCCTCGAAGACCGACGAGCCGAACTGGACGGCCAGGGCGAGGAGGTGCACCCGTGTCTCCTCCCAGGGCACGAACTCCCCGTCCTTCCAGATCCATTCCGACGACTGCAGCTCGGTCGACATCTCGTCTCTCCGATCGGCTCCGCGTCAGCCGGCCGTCACAACAAGCTCCGGATCCAGCCGCCGTCCACGGCCAGGGACTGCCCGGTCACGTAGGACGCCCGCTCCGAGGCCAGGAACGCCACCACGGCGGCCAGCTCCCGGGGCTCGCCGATCCGTCCCATGGGGATCTCGGACTCCCACCGGGCGAAGGCGGCCTGGGGGCTCACCTCCTCCTCTTCGGCCATGCTGGTGGCCAGGTCCTCCAGGCGCTCGGTGGCGGTGTAACCGGGCATGACATTGTTCACCGTCACACCGTGGGGCGCCACCTCGTTGGCGAGGGTCCGGGCGAAGCCGGTCACGCCGGCCCGGATCGAGTTCGAGAGCATCAGCCCGTCCACCGGCTGCTTCACGGCGATCGACGTGATGTTGATGATCCGGCCCCATCCCCGCTTCTTCATTCCCGGGAGCACGCGACGGGTCAGGTTCAGCACGCTCTCGAAGTTCTGGCGAAAGGCGTGTCGCCAGGCGTCGGGTTCGTGGGCCTCGAAGGGGCCGGACGGAGGTCCCCCCGTGTTGGTGACGAGCACATCCACGTCGCCCAGGGCGGCCCGACCTTCCTCGACGACCCGGCGGACGTCGTCCGGCTCGGTCAGGTTCGCCGCCACCGGCGCCACCTTCACGCCGTGCGCGTCCCGGATTTCGGCGGCTGCCTCTTCCAGGGGCCCCCGGGTCCGGGCGCAGATGACCACGTCGGCCCCCTCCGCCGCCAGCTCCCCGGCGATCGCCCGGCCGAGTCCCCGGCTGGATCCGCCCACCAGGGCCACCCGTCCGCTCAGTCCCAGGTCCATCGGTGTCTCCTCGCTGTGTTCACGGTGCGGCGGGGCTCACGCCTCGTCGTGGAAGTAGGTGTCGGTGCCATCGAGCCAGTCCTGACGGGGCGGGCTGAAGACGTCGACGTCGAGGGTGTCTTCCAGCGCCTCGGCCTTGTGGGGCACGTTCGACGGAATATGGAGGACCTCCCCGGCACGGACCACGACTTCTTCGGCCCCGTCCTCGCCGATCCAGAACCGGAGCGCGCCCTCCAGGATGTAGGTGAGCTGCTCGTTCTCGTGAGCGTGGGTCGGGACGACGGCCCCCTCCTCCAGGTAGACGTGGGCCAGCATCATCCGCTCGCCGGTGACGAGCCTGCGCTCGATCTCGTCCGTCACGCTCTCCTTCGGGAGATCGTCCCAGCGGATGTGACGGACCGACGAAGAGCTCTCCATGGGGCGTACCTCGCATCGTGGGCGCATGGGCGATCG
>CAZMPV010000454.1:0-2315 GCA_964567985.1 uncultured Gemmatimonadaceae bacterium | reverse complement strand
TTTCGACGCGACAGCGGATACCACGTCGGGTTACGGCTCCCGTGCCGTAGGTGCACCTCCGTCCATCCTTCCCCGCGTTACGCCTCGTGCGAGGCACGAGCCGCGCCGCGTCTCAGGTTCGTAACCCTCCCAAACATCAAGCGCTGTTAGCGGCGGCTGAAAATTTCCCATTTCTGGCGGTGAGAATGTCCCACCCGAGATGACTCGGGTCACGGGGGCTTCCCCGCCGTGACCGATCTACGAACTTGGTGTCTCCACCTTCTTCAGCGGGGAGGCACCGGTGATCGGATGGGAGAATCGAGTGCTGCTCAGACACTACCTGGAGCAAGGGGTCTCGCAGACCGCCATTGCTCGAAAGCTCGGCATCAGCCGCCGGACGGTCTATCGATGGATTCAGGCCGGAGAGCTCGACCGGGACCTGGACGCTGAGCCGATCCGGTACAAGCCGCGTCCCCGGGTGGAGCGGAAGATCGACCCCTACAAGGCGATCATCCAGGCCCGGCTCGAGGAATTTCCCGACCTGACGGCGATCCGGCTGTTTGAAGAGATCAAAGCCGCGGGCTACCCCGGCGGCTACACCCAGGTCAAAGAGTACGTCCGGCAGGTCCGGCCGAGACCGCCCGAGGACCCGGTCATCCGCTTCGAGACGGCGCCCGGCGAGCAGGGCCAGGTCGACTTCGCCCACTTCCGGCTTCCGTGGGGCCGGCGCTATGCGCTGCTCGTGGTGCTGGGCTACAGCCGTCTCCTCTGGCTGCGCTTCTACCCTCGCCAGGACATGCGGACGCTGATCCGGGGCCTGGAGGCCGCCTTCGGTGCCTTCGGCGGCGTGCCCCGGGAGCTGCTCTTCGACCAGATGCGGAGCGTCATCACCCGGGACCAGCGAGGGGAGGGCGGGAGCCTCACCGAAAACGCCGAGTTCCTGCGCTTCGCCGCCCACTGGGACTTCCGCCCCCGGGCCTGTCGGCCGTACCGGGCCCGGACCAAGGGAAAGGTGGAGCGGCCGATCCGCTACGTCCGTCGGAGCCTGGTCTACGGGCGTACCTTTGCCGGCGATGCCGACCTGAATGCCCAGGCCGAGTGGTGGCTCGGCCGGGTGGCCAATGTCCGCCGGCACGGCACGACGAAGGAGCGGCCGGTGGACCGTTTCGAGCGGGACGAGCGGGCGGCCCTCGGGCCGCTGGCACCGCGTCCCTATCACTCGCTGGCCCTGCCGCTCGAGAAGCCGAAGCAGTCGCGGAAGCCCCGGCTCGCCTCGGCGGCCGTACCCCGGGTGGAGGTCGAACGCCGGCCGCTCTCCGAGTACGCCTCCCTCGCCGAGGGGGCCCGGTGAAGGCCCCGACCCGGCGGGACCGGATCCGGGCCCAGCTGGCCGACCTCAAGATGCCGGGTGCCCTGGAGGCGCTGGACGGGATCCTCGCCGGGGTGGACGGCGGGGAGCTCACACCGGCCGAGTCCATCGAGAAGCTCCTGGGCGCCCAGATCGAGCTCCGGAATGCCCGGCGGCTTCAGGCCGCCATGCGGAGCTCCCGGCTTCCGGCCGTGAAGACCCTCGCCGACTTCGACTTCTCCTTCCAGCCCTCCATCAAGCGGGAGCAGATCGAGAGCCTTCACGAGCTGAGCTTCCTGGGCCGGAAGGAGAACGTCGTCTTCCTTGGCCCCCCGGGGGTCGGCAAGACTCATCTGGCCATCAGCCTGGCCATCGCGGCCGCAGAGCGGGGACGGCGCGTCTACTACGGATCGCTGGTCGACCTCATCACCTCGCTCGAGGAGGCCCAGGCAGGCGGAAAGCTGCAGCACCGGCTCAAGGTGCTTACTCATCCAGCACTTCTGATCGTCGACGAGATCGGATACCTGCCCGTCAGCCGGACCGGAGCGACCCTCTTCTTCCAGCTCGTGAACCGGCGCTACGAGCACGCCTCCACCGTGCTGACCTCCAACAAGAGCTTCGAGGAGTGGGGGGAGATCTTCGGTGATGAGGTCATGGCCGCCGCCCTGATCGACCGGCTCCTTCATCACTCTCATTTGGTCAACATTCGCGGCAACAGCTACCGGATGCGGAAGCACAGCAAGCTCTGGCAGGCACTTCACCCCGAAGAGCAAGAGGAGGAGCCGACCACTGACTGAGGCTGGTCCCCTCTCTTGGATGGGACATTTTCATCCGCCACAAACGGGACATTTTCGTCCGCCATTGACAATTTGGACCCTGGAATGAGCATACCATGCCAGAGTTGTCCCATCTGAAGGTTCCCGTCCTACCACGATGGTTGCCCGTCATCATATTCACTGGGAAGACCCCAGGAGACGTGCAACTCCGT
>CAZMPV010000453.1:0-2337 GCA_964567985.1 uncultured Gemmatimonadaceae bacterium | reverse complement strand
CCGAGCCAGCGCGCACCCCCGGCATCGCCCTATATTGCCCGTCCGCGCGCCGGAATCGCCGTCGCGCCCGAGCCACCACGCCGCACCGAGGACCGTCCCGATGGGCATCAAGACCACGAACGCCGCGCTCGCGCTCTTCCTGACCCTGGCCGTCGTCCTCCCCGGGCTGCCCGCCCAGGAGCTCGACACCGAGGCCGTCCGTCGGGCCACCAGCGGACTCGAGCTCCGGGAGATCGGCCCCGCGGTCATGGGCGGCAGGATAGCGGACATCGCCGTCCACCCGACGAAGAAGAGCACGTGGTACGTGGCGCCGGGGTCGGGCAACGTCTTCAAGACGACGAACTCGGGGACGACGTGGACGCCGATCTTCGACGACCAGGCGTCCTACTCCATCGGCGAGGTCACCCTGGACCCGACGAGCCCGGACGTGGTCTGGGTGGGCACCGGCGAGAACGTGAGCGGCCGGCACGTGGGCTGGGGCGACGGCGTCTACCGGAGCCGGGACGCGGGCCGCACCTGGGAGAACGTCGGTCTCGAGGACTCGGAGCACATCGGCCGGATCCTGGTTGACCCGCGGGACGGCGACCACGTGCTGGTGGCCGCCGAGGGACCGCTCTGGAGCTCGGGCGGCGACCGGGGGGTCTACCGGAGCACCGACGGGGGCGAGACGTGGACCCGGGTGCTGGAGGTCGACGAGAACACCGGGGCCACGGACCTGGAGTTCCACCCGACGAACCCCGACATCGTCTACGCGGCCACCTACCAGCGGCGGCGGAAGATCTGGTCGCTCCTGGCCGGCGGGCCGGGCTCGGGCATCTGGAAGTCCACCGACGGGGGCGAGACGTGGCGGGAAGTCACCGCCGGGCTGCCCTCCGGCGACATGGGCAAGATCGGCCTGGACGTGACGCCGGCCGACCCTGAGCTCGTCTACGCCACCATCGAGGCGGACGAGGAGAACCGGGGCTTCTACCGGTCCACCGACCGGGGCGAGAGCTGGCAGAAGCGGAACTCCTACATCTCCGGCGGCACGGGGCCCCACTACTACCAGGAGATCGAGGCTTCGCCCCTGGACGCGGAGCTCGTCTTCCAGATGGACGTCTTCTTCCGGGTGACCCGGGACGGTGGCCAGAGCTTCTCGATCCTGGGCAACGCCCGGGAGAAGCACAGCGACAACCACGCGCTCTGGATCGATCCCGACGACGACAGCCACCTGATCGCCGGCACCGACGGCGGGCTCTACGAGAGCTTCGACCAGGGGACGACGTGGCGCCACTTCCCCAACCTGCCGATCTCCCAGTACTACAAAGTGGCGGTGGGCCACCGGACGCCCTTCTACCGGGTCCTCGGCGGCGCCCAGGACCTGGGCACGCTCCTCGGGCCGACCCGGACCTCGAACGTGGAGGGCGTGCGCAACCGGGACTGGAGCGTCCCCCTGGGAGCGGACGGCTACGGGGTGGCCTTCGACCCGGAGGATCCGGACATCATGTACATGGAGACCCAGGTCGGGAACCTCCAGCGCTACCACGCCGCGAGCGACGAGCTGATCCACATCCAGCCCCAGCCCGAGCCCGGCGACCCGCCGGAGCGGTGGAACTGGGACGCGCCGATCCTGATCAGCCCCCACGACGCGTCGCGCCTCTACTTCGGCTCCCAGCGCCTCTGGCGGAGCGAGGACCGGGGCGACTCGTGGACGCCGGTGAGCGGCGACCTGACCCGGGACACGAACCGCTACACCCTGGAGCTCATGGGCCGGGTCTGGAGCGTGGACGCCCTCTACGACAACGGCGCCATGTCCCAGTACGCCACCCTGACCGCGATCTCCGAGTCGCCGGTGGCCGAGGACGTCCTCTACACCGGAAGCGACGACGGGCTGATCCAGGTGAGCGAGGACGGGGGCGGGAGCTGGCGGCGGGCGGCGGCGCTCCCCGGGGTCCACGAGCGGGCCTTCATGAACGACGTCCAGGCCTCCGAGCACGACCCGAACACCGTCTTCGCCGTGGCCGACGCCCACAAGTTCGGCGACTACGGCCCCTACGTCTTCGAGAGCACCGACCGGGGCCGGAGCTGGACGTCGATCTCCGGCGACCTGCCCGAGGGCACCATCGTCTGGGCCATCGAGCAGGACCACGCGGACCCGGACCTCCTCTTCCTCGGCACCGAGTTCGGCATCTACTTCAGCCCGAACCGGGGCGCCAACTGGTTCGAGCTCGGCGCCGGGGTGCCGACGATCCCCTTCCGGGACATCGAGCTCCAGCGGGAGATGGACGACCTGGTGGGCGCCACCTTCGGCCGGGGCTTCTACGTCCTGGACGACTATTCGGCGCTCCGGGAGCTCGG
>CAZMPV010000452.1:0-2348 GCA_964567985.1 uncultured Gemmatimonadaceae bacterium | reverse complement strand
GAGCCGGAGCTCCCGGACGATCCGCTCGATCTCGTGGCTCGTGTGCCACCGGAGCGGGGGCGTGATCACGGGCTCGGCCTTCTCGACGAGTACCTCCCGGGACTCCGGAAAGTACGCCATCGTCACGAGGCCGAGGACGACGAGCAGGATGAGCCGGAACATATGTTTATAATATAACACCTCCCCGGGCCGGTTCGGAAGGGTTTCGTTACCGGCGGAAGTGCTGACCGGACCGCGCCGGCTCCGGCGGCACCCCTCGGCTCACGTCGCCCGGGGCGCCTTCCGCTTCAGGCGGTCCACGGCGTAGACCGCTGCGGCGATCATCCCCAGGCTCACGACCTGGGCCACCGATAGCCCCATGAAGATCCGGTCGTCCTTGATCCGGACGATCTCGACCAGGAAGCGCTGCGCGCCGTACAGCCCGGCCCAGACGGCGAAGAGCCAGCCGGCCCGGTGGGGGTGCTTCCGCAGGAAGAAGACGGTGGCGAAGACGATCAGCGAGAGGCCCACTTCGTAGAGCTGGGTCGGATGGACCGGCACCACGTCGCCGAAGCGCTCGATCAGGGCGGGGTCGATCTCGATCCCGTAGCGGCTCTCCAGGACGTCCACGCGGGTGGGGGGATGCCCTTCCGGGAAGGAGACGCCGAAGGCCGAGCCGGTTGGCTGCCCGTAGTCGTCGCCGGCCAGGAAGCACCCGACGCGTCCCAGGGCGATGCCCAGCGGAAGCCCCAGGGCCAGCGAGTCCAGCGTCCGATCCAGGGGCAGCTCGGCCACCTTCGTTCCGACCCAGAAGGCTCCGAGTCCCACGAAGAAGCCCCCGTACCAGGTGAGCCCCTCCCCCGAGAAGAGCGTGCCCCCGGGATCCCGGGCGAACTGGGGATAGTGGGCGGCCACCCAGTAGAGCTTGGCGCCCACCAGGCCCCCGACCAGCGACCAGAGGACCAGGTCCCAGGCCTTCTCCCCCTTCAACCCCTTCCGGTTGAGGTCCAGGTGGAGGACGAGGCCTCCGGCCACGAAGGCCAGGTAGAGCATGACGCCGAAGGAGCTGACGGTGTAGCCCCCGAGCAGGGGGACCGACTCGGGGACGCGGAAGAGGATGGGATGCAACCGGGGCTCACCTCCGTCGAAGGAACGAGAGGACGCGGAGCGTCGCGGACCGGGATTCAAGGTAACCCGACCCGCGCCGCGCTTGCATCCCCGGCGTCCAGGGGCTTCCCGGGCACCGGGTCGGCCCGGGGGCGCCGGAGCCCTCCGGGCCCGCCGGGGGGTTGCCCGCGGCTTCAGGTGTCCCGAACCTCAGGGCCGACCCGTCGAACCACTTCCCACCGACCTATGAGACGACCTCGCACTCTCAGCCCCGGGATCGGCCTCCTCGTGCTCCTGATCGGGGTCCCCGGTGCCCCGGCCCAGGAGCCGATCCACGGACCCTTCCGGTTCGCGGAGCAGAACCCCTTCTTCCGGCTCTTCCACACGCCCCGGGCGGAAGGGGCCGACCCGCTCCCCTCGGGCACACTCCGGGTCGAGGGCGGGCTCGGCTACACGAACGTCTTCGAGCTCAGCGACGGCCCCAGCCACTTCCACCTCCTGGACCTGGAGAGGCTCACCACGGACGTGGTCCTCCGATGGTCTCCGGCGTCGCACTGGGAGATCGGCGGGGGACTCCGGACGAGCAGCGACTGGGGCGGCTTCCTAGACTCCTTCATCTCGGGCTTCCACCAGGCCTTCGGCTTTCCGAACGGGGGGCGGGAGGAGGTGGAGAACGGCCAGTACGCCTTCGTGCTGCGGGAGGACGACCGGGACGTCGAGCTCCGGGTGCCCCAGGAGCGCTTCGCCCTGGACGACGCCCGCTTCTTCGTGAAGCGGTCCCTGATCCGGAGGGACGACGGGCGCGGGGTCCTCAGCGTCCGGGGGGTCGTGAGCTCGGCGCTCCGCTCCGAGACCTTCGGCGCGGGCCGGACCGACGTGGCGGCGGAGCTCATGGGACGATGGAGCTGGGCCCGGGCCCACCTCCACGGCACCCTGGGGGCCACGACCCTGACCGCCCCCGAGGAGCTCGATTCCTTCAGCCGGGAGCGGGCCTTCTACCTCGTCGCCGGGGGCGAGCGCCTCCTCACCGACGGCGTCTCGCTGGTGGCGCAGATGGTCGGGGGGACGAGCTACTTCGAGGGCCTGGGCTTCGGCCAGCTCGACGGCTCGCCCATGAACTTGGTCTTCGGGCTGGCGGGAGGCGGCGGCCGCGACTGGGGGTGGCAGCTCAGCTTCGCCGAGGACCTGCCTCCGGGAACGCCGTCGGTGGACTTCACGGTGGGGCTGTCGGTCTCCCGGACCACGGGAGGGCGGTGAGGGAC
>CAZMPV010000451.1:0-2353 GCA_964567985.1 uncultured Gemmatimonadaceae bacterium | reverse complement strand
TGCTCATGCCCGACGATCCCAAACACGAGACGCTGGAGCTGAGGCCCTCGGCCCGCCTCGACGTCATCGACGTCAGCCGGCGCCTGGCGGAGAACGGGGGCGAGCCGGTGACCCGCTTCCCCCGGGCCCTCTACGTCTCCTACCACACCACGGCCGGATACGTGGACCCGCGGCTCAGCGAGCGGCTGAACCACAATCCCGAGGCGCTTCGGGACTTCTTCGAGGCGTTCCAGAAGCTCTTCCCCCCGGACGCGGGCTACCACCACGACCAGATGGAGCGCCGGGACGAGCTCACCGAGGAGCAGAAGAAGACCGAGCCCCCGAACGCCGACTCCCACCTGACGTTCATCGGGGCCGGGATGGCGAGCTGCGTCAGCTACGAGCAGTCCCCCGAGCGGCCGGTCTGGTTCGTGGACCTGGACGGCACCAACGGACCCCAGCGCCGGCTCCGGCGGACCACGGTCATCGGATACTCCGAGGAGGAGGCGGTGGACACCGTCCGCCTCGAGGTCCCGGTCTCCAACCACGGCGTGGACTCGATCAACCTGAAGGACGACCGGGTCGGCTTCTTCGACCAGCTCCGGGAGAAGCTCCGGGAGTACGGGGTGGACAAGGGGCGGATCGACGTGAGCCTCGACCCGGAGGAGCGTCACGCGGGCCTGACCGTGAACGAGTACGAGACGCTCCTCATGCAGAAGGACCTGGCCGAGGTCGTCCGGAATCCCTTCCACTACATGGCGGAGAAGGGGAAGCACGTCCTCCAGGACCCCCGCTCCGTGCCGGGCAAGACCCTGAGCTACGCCCAGTACGACGGCGTCCGGGTCCTGAACAAGCTCATGGACCTCCTCGGAGTGAGCGAGTCCGTGGTGGAGCGGGTCCTGAACCGGGTCCTGGCGGTGCCGGCCTCCCGCTTCCTCCGGATGAAGCGGAGCATCAGCCTGCCCGTCTTCGACCCCGACGTCCCCGGCGAGGGCCGGATCGTCGAGGGCACCTACCAGAGCCCGATCCTGGTCCAGTGGCGGAAGAGCGACGCCGGCACCCGGAAGGTGGACGTCCGCTTCGTGCGCTTCCGGTAGGATCGAGCGACCCTCACGGGCGGCCCGGCCGGGCGGCCCGCCATCCCCAGGCTAGATCAGGCTCTTCCCCTGGGCGCCGTCCACGGGGACGCACGCGCCGGTGACCCAGCTCGCGCGCTCCGAGCAGAGGAAGGTCACCACGTCGGCCACCTCGTCCGAGTGGCCGAAGCGTCCCAGGGGCAGGTTGTCGTCGATGAAGGCGGCCATCTTCTCGGGCTCCTCCTTCACCCGCCGGTCCCAGCTCCCCCCCGGGAAGCGGATCGAGCCCGGCGCCACCGAGTTCACCCGGATGCCGTCGTCGGCGAAGTCCAGGGCCATGATCTTGGCCGCGCTGATCAGCGCCGTCTTCGTCGTGTTGTAGATCGAGAGCCCGGCACCGCCGGCCTCCCGGCCGAAGATCGACGAGATGAAGACGATCGAGCCGCCCCCCCGCTCCCGCATGTCGGGCACCACCATCCGGCTCAGGCGGAAGGCCGAGTTCACGTTCAGCTCGAACATCTCGTGCCAGTCCTCGTCGGTCGTCTCGTCGAAGGGCTTGCGCCGGTTCCCTCCCACGTTGTTCACCAGGACGTCCACGCCGCCGAGCTCCTCCCGGCAGGCGTCCACGAAGCGGGCCGCGTCGTCGGGGTCGGTGACGTCGGCGACGGCCGCCTCCACGGGCACGCCGTGGCGGCTCCGCAGCTCGGCGGCGGTCTCCCGGAGGGTCTCCTCTCCCCGAGCGCAGATCCCCACCGAGCAGCCCTCGGCGGCGAGCCCGTTGGCGATGGCCTTTCCGATTCCCCGGCTCCCGCCGGTGACCAGGGCCACCTTGTCCTGAAGATCGAGGTCCATGGGTGGTCGACTCCTTTTCCGTTATAGCGCTCGGTTTCTCGCGGTCGGGTCGTGCGGCCCCGCGGGGCGACCGGCCGGGCCGGCATCCCGCGGGGCGACCCCGGACCGGGGCTCCGGCGACGGGGCGCCGACAACGTAAGGGAAGGCGGGCCGGAGCGTCAGCGGGGACGAGCTCGTCCGGGATCCGGTCGGGGCGACGCCGGGCCGCCCCCCTTCCAGGACCGCGTTCCTCTTCAGAACAGGATCCTTGACAGGGTCGGAGTATGTCATAAATTATGTCGTAACAGCATAATATATGACTTCACTCGACGAGCCCCCAGCGAAGCCCGTGATGACCGACTCGAGCGCCGGAACCCTGCGGGAGCGGCAGAAGAGCCTGACCCGTGACGCGATCATGGACGCCCTGGCCGAGACGATCCACGAGCAGGGGCTCCACGACTTCTCGG
>CAZMPV010000450.1:0-2359 GCA_964567985.1 uncultured Gemmatimonadaceae bacterium | reverse complement strand
GAGAGCGCCTCGGCGTCCGAGGGGACGTTCGTCTTGCCGTTCAGCTTCAGGATCAGCGGGACCTTGCCCGCGTACTTCTTCATGAACTTCCGGGCGAGCCCGTAGTGGCACGCGATGGCGTTGTAGCCACCCTCCACCGCCAGTCGCCACTGGAACTCCGGATCCGCCGAGGGCGGGTTCGGGAAGAAGTCGATGGGACCGTGTTCGAGGCCCTGGTCCACGGGCAGCGCCAGGAGCGTCCCGTTCTTCAGGCCGTGCTCGTAGAGGATCCGGTGCAGCCGGACCCGCTTGCCGGGGGCCAGGTCCAGGTCGTCCAGGGACGTCCGGGAAGTGCCGGTCTCTGCGGGGGCCTCGGCGACGTCGATTCCGTTCGGCGTCATTCCGCGCTTCTCCGGGGTTCGGGGTGGATGTTCGTGCCTGCGGTGCGGCGCGTCCGAAATGTATCCGGCTCCCCCCGGCCGGGCCAGGGAGCGCGGACGGCCGCCCGCCGAGGGAGACGGCCGTCCCGTCGGGCGGTCGCTCCGGGGCGTCGGGAGACCGCCTTGACAACGACGGAGAACCCGCTCACCTTCCGGGACCATGTCGACACGCGCGGACCAGACTCGATTTTTCGGCTACTGGTACTGGTACGGCACCCGCACCGGGGGCCGGGGAATCGTGCGCGTCTAGACCCAGACGAACTTCGATGCCTCGACGGCCCCCGGGAGATCCCGGGGGCCGTTTTTTGTTGCACGGCCCCGGGACCCGGGGGCGAGGCGAACCCCCCGAGACGAATCACACGGAGAAGCTGCGATGATCATCGTGACCGAGCACGACGCGAGCGAAGAAGAGATCGACCACATCCGGGAGAAGGTGGAGTCCCTGGGGCTCCGCACCCACGTATCCCGGGGAGAGTACCGGACGGTGATCGGGTGCGTGGGCGACGAGGAGAAGCTGGCCGAGGTGCCGCTCCTCTCGGTCCCGGGCGTGGAAGCCGTGCACCCGGTCATGAAGCCGTACAAGCTGGCCTCGGCGGAGTTCGCCGCGGGCCCGACCCGGATCCCCCTGGGCGAGGGCGAGATCGGCGGCGAGGAGTTCTTCGTCGTCGCCGGCCCCTGCTCCGTCGAGGGCCTAGAGATGATGGAGGAGACCGCCCGCTTCGTCCGGAGCCAGGGCGGCGGCGCCCTCCGGGGCGGCGCATTCAAGCCCCGGACCTCGCCCTACTCCTTCAAGGGGCTGGGAGAGGAGGGCCTCCGGATCCTGGCCGAGGTCCGGCAGCGGACCGGCCTGCCCGTCGTCACCGAGGTCATGGACACCCGGCAGGTGGAGATGGTGGCCGGCTACGCCGACGTCCTCCAGGTCGGCTCCCGGAACATGCAGAACTTCGCCCTCCTGTCCGAGGTGGGCCGGGTGCACCGACCGGTCCTGCTGAAGCGGGGCATGTCCTCGACGATCCGGGACTTCCTCCTGGCCGCCGAGTACGTGATGAAGCAGGGGAACATGAAGGTCATGCTCTGCGAGCGGGGCATCCGCACCTTCGAGACCGCGACCCGAAACACCTTCGACCTCTCGGCGATCCCGGTCCTGAAGGAGGAGACCCACCTCCCGGTCATCGCGGACCCGAGTCACGCCGCCGGGCGGAGGGAGCTGGTGGCGCCCCTGGCCTACGCGGCGGTGGCCGCCGGGGCCGACGGCCTCATCGTCGAGACCCATCCCCGGCCGGAGGACGCCCTCTCCGACGGAGACCAGTCCCTCACATTCGACGAGTTCAGGGAGATGATGGAAGGGCTGGCGCCCTTCGCCCGGGCGGCGGGACGGACGCTGGAGCGTCGGGTGGCCGAGGTGGCCTGAGGAACGCTTCCTACTCCCTTCCGGCCGCCGCGGCGAGGCGCCGGCGGGCCTCCTCGAGCTGGGCCTCCACGGCCCGGCGGGAGGTCCCGCCGGCCACGTCCCGGGCGTCCACCGAGCGCTCCCAGTCGAATATCTGTCGGACATCTTCCTCGAACGCGGGGTGGACGTCCGCGTAAACGTCCGGGGGGAGCTCGTCCAGAGCCACCCCCTCCTCCTCGGCCCGCCGGACGACCTCGCCCACCAGGTCGTGGCTCTCCCGGAACGGCACGCCCCGCCGGACCAGGAAGTCGGCGAGGTCGGTGGCCAGGAGCTGGGCGTCGAGGGCCGCCTCGATCCGCCCGGGCCGGAAGCGGGCCGTGGCCACGCCCCCCGCCACCGCCGGCAGGACCAGGAGGAGCGTGTCCACCGTGTCGTAGAGGGGCGGCTTGTCTTCCTGCAGGTCCCGGTTGTAGCTGGTGGGCAGACCCTTCAGGAGGGTCAGGACCGCCTGGAGGTTGCCCACCAGCCGCGCCGCCTTCCCCCGGGTCAG
>CAZMPV010000449.1:0-2375 GCA_964567985.1 uncultured Gemmatimonadaceae bacterium | reverse complement strand
GAGGAGGCTGAAGAGGAGGCCGGAGACGAGGTCGAGGCCGAGGCCGACGAGGACGGCGAGGCGGAGGAGGGCGCCGACGTCGAGGAGGCGGAAGCCGAGGAGGAGGCCGAGGAGGTCGAAGCCGAGGCCGACGAGGAGCAGCCCGAGGAAGAGGACGAAGAGTCCGAAGCCGTCGAGGCCGAAGCCGAGGAGGATGAAGCCGAGGAGCCGGAAGAGGTCGAGGCCGAAGCCGACGACGAAGAAGAGGAAGAGGCCGAAGAAGAGGCCGACGAGGTCGCCGCCGAGGAAGAAGAGGACGAGGAAGACGAGGAAGAAGAGGACGAGGACGAGGGCCCGGAGCCGGCTCGGAAGGGCTCCACCAAGCGCCGGATCAAGAAGAAAAAGAAGAAGAAGCCCGAGCCCGCCGCCAGCGCCGGGCCGGGAGGCACGGTCCGCATCCAGGCCGAGGGCTACACCAAGGACGGCCGCCGGAAGCAGAAAAAGAAGAAGAAGGGCAAGGGGCGTAAGCGCCCCGACAAGGACGCGGTGCAGGAGAACATCCAGCGCGTCATGGCGGAGCTGAAGGGCGGGGGCAAGAAGAAGAGCAAGAAGGGGCGCTCCCGTCCGTCCCGGGAGGAGCAGGAGGCCGCGGAGGCCGAGGCCATGGAACGGGAGGAGCAGGAGGCCCGCACGATCCGGGTCAACGAGTTCCTCACGGTGGCCGAGCTCGCCGAGCTCATCGACGAGTCGCCCTCTGAGATCATCACCTCGGCCTTCAAGAATCTGGGGCTGATGGTGACGATGAATCAGCGCATCGACTACGACCAGATCGAGCTCCTCCTGGAGGAGTTCGGCTATCAGGCCGTCCTGGAAGAGGAGTACGCCGCCGAGGTCGAGGAGGAGGAGGAGGAAGAAGAGCGCCCCGAGGACCTGGAGCCCCGGCCACCGGTGGTCACGATCATGGGCCACGTGGACCACGGGAAGACGCTGCTCCTCGACTACATCCGGAAGACGAACGTCGTGGCCGGCGAAGCCGGCGGGATCACGCAGCACATCGGCGCCTATCACGTCACGCTGGACGACGGCCGCTCGCTGACCTTCCTGGACACCCCCGGCCACGCGGCGTTCACCGCCATGCGTGCCCGCGGCGCGGACGTGACGGACGTGGTCATCCTGGTGGTGGCGGCCGACGACTCGGTGATGCCCCAGACGATCGAGGCCATCAGCCACGCCAAGAATGCGGGCGTTCCCATCGTGGTCGCCATCAACAAGTGCGACCTGCCCCAGGCCAACCCCATGCAGGTCAAGCAGGAGCTCCTCCAGCACGAGGTCACCGTCGAGGAGTTCGGCGGCGACGTCCTCGCCGAGGAGGTCAGCGCCAAGACCGGCGACGGCGTGGAGGAGCTCCTCGAGAAGGTGCTGCTCCAGGCCGAGCTCCTCGAGCTGAAGGCGAACCCGAACAGGGACGCCAAGGGGACGGTCGTCGAGGCCAAGCTGGACGTGGGGAAGGGGCCGGTCGTGACCGTCCTCGTCCAGAACGGCACCGTCGAAGTCGGCGACGACTTCCTCGTCGGCCGCTACGACGGCCGGGTCCGGGCCATGCTCGACGAGCGGGGCAACGAGGTGGAGAAGGCCGGGCCGGGCCACCCCGTCCAGATCCTCGGCGCCGGCGGCGTGCCCCAGGCCGGGGACTCCTTCGCGGTGATGACCGCCGACGAGGCGGCGGAGATCGCCTCGACCCGCCAGCGCCTGGAGCGGGAGAAGGAGCTGCGGGTGAAGGAGCGGGGCCTCAAGCTCGGCGACCTCTCCCAGCTCATGGAGGAGGGCGAAGTCGACACCCTGCCCCTGATCATCAAGGGCGACGTCGACGGCTCCGTGCAGGCGCTCTCGGACTCCCTGGAGCAGCTGAGCACCGACGAGGTGGCGGTGGACGTGGTTCACCGGGGCGTCGGCGCGGTGAACGAGTCGGACGTCCTCCTGGCCCAGACCGCCGGGGCCGTGATCATCGGCTTCCGGGTCCGTCCCGATACAAACGCCCGCAACCTGGCCGAGCAGGAGGACGTCGACATCCAGACCTTCGACGTGATCTACGAGGCCGTGGACCAGGTCCGGGCCGCCCTGGAGGGCATGCTGGCCCCCGAGGTCAAGGAGACCGTCCTCGGCGCCGCCGAGGTCCGGGAGACCTTCCGGATCGGCGGCGTGGGCACCGTGGCCGGCTGCTACGTCAGCGACGGCCGCATCCAGCGGAGCGGAAGCGTCCGGGTGCTCCGGGACGGGATCGTGGTCTATGACGGGGAGATCGAGTCGTTGAAGCGCTTCAAGGACGACGTCTCGGAGGTCCGTGAGGGCTTCGAATGCGGCCTCGGGATCGCCAACTTCAACGACGTGAAGGTCGG
>CAZMPV010000448.1:0-2377 GCA_964567985.1 uncultured Gemmatimonadaceae bacterium | reverse complement strand
CGACGGCCGGGAGTCGCGGGGCCGGACCGAGGACGAGCGCTTCCTCGAGACGGGCGCGGTCAGCGAAGAGGACGAGGCCCGGGCCCGGGCGCTCCGGAAGGACTCCTGGCGGGTCTTCCGGATCATGGGCGAGTTCGTGGAGGGCTTCGAGGAGCTCGCCCTGATCGGACCGGCGGTCTCGGTCTTCGGCTCGGCCCGGGCCACCGAGGACGACCCCATGTACCGGGCCTGCCGGCGGACCGCCCGCCTCCTGGGCGAGGCCGGCTTCTGCATCATCACCGGCGGCGGCCCCGGAATGATGGAGGCCGCGAACCGGGGCGCCCGGGACGCGGGCGTCCACTCGGTGGGGTGCAACATCGAGCTCCCCTTCGAGCAGGAGTCGAACCCCTATCTCGATGTGGACGTGAAGTTCCGGTACTTCTTCGTCCGGAAGACGATGTTCGTGAAGTACGCCGTCGGGTTCGTGATCTTCCCCGGCGGCTTCGGCACCATGGACGAGCTCTTCGAGTCCCTGACTCTCATCCAGACCGGGAAGGTCCGGGACTTTCCGGTGGTCCTCTTCGGAGCCGACTACTGGGGCGGCCTCGTGGAGTGGATCCGGGAGCGGGTCCTGGACGAGGGGAAGATCTCCCCGGAGGACATGGACCTCTTCTTCGTGACCGACTCTCCCGAGGAGGCCGTCGAGCACGTGTTGCGCCGGCATGAGGGCCGCGCCCGACGCTGGGGGGCTGCCGGAGATGCCGCGGCCGGGCCGGACGAGGAGACGGGGCGCGGAGGGTGATCTCCTCCCCGCTCCTGCTGGTCGGGGTCGTCGCCGGGGTGACGGCCCTGGCGTTCTGGCTCGACTACACGGTTCCCGCCCTCTCCCGGGTGGGGGCGTCGCTGATCGCCATCGTCCTCGGCGCGCTCCTGTCGAATCTCGGGATCGTCGCTCCGGAGTCGCCGGTCTACGACGCCGTGGGCGGGCCCGTGACCTCGCTCGCCATCGCCTGGCTTTTGCTGGCGGTGAACCTCCGGGACCTGAAGCGGGCGGGCCCCCGGATGCTGGGGGCTTTCGCTCTCGGCGTGACCGGCACCGCCCTCGGCGCCTTCATCGGCGCCTTCCTCTTCTCGGGAACGTTCGGTGCCGACACCTGGCGGTTGGCCGGGACCCTCACCGGGACCTACTCGGGGGGCTCGGTCAACTTCGTCGCCGTGGGCCGGGCCGTGGAGCTCCCGGACGCCCTCTTCGCAGGGACCACCGCCGCCGACAACCTGACGACCGGCCTCTGGCTCGCCGTGACCCTGACCCTTCCCGTCTGGATCGGCCGCTTCTATCCCACGGAGATCCCCCGGGACCCGGAGGCCGAGGAGGCCGACCATCCCTTTTTCGCCGACGCCGGGCTCTCCACGCTGACCCTGGCCGGGCTGCTGGCGGTGGGGCTCGGCCTCGTGCTGGCCGGGAGCTGGATGGGCAGCCTGATTCCCGCGGTGCCCTCGGTCCTCTGGCTCACCACGTTCGCCCTGGTGCTGGGTCACGTGGGGCCCTTCGCCGAGATGGAGGGCACGCTCCAGCTCGGCAACCTGGCCCTCCACTTCTTTTTCGTGATCATCGGCATCCACTCCCGGATCGTGGAGATCCTGGAGGTGGGCGTCGAGGTCTTCTTCTTCACCGCCGTGGTCGTGGGGGTGCACGGCCTGGTGATCTTCGGCGTCGGCCGGCTGAGCCGGATCGACGTGGGGACGCTGGCCGTGGCCTCCCAGGCGTCGGTAGGGGGGCCGTCGAGCGCCCTGGCCGTGGCGGTCTCCCGGGAGTGGAAGGCGCTGATCCTTCCGGGCATCATCGTCGGGCTGCTGGGCTACGCCGCCGGGAACTACGTGGGCCTCGCCGTGGGCCACGCGGTGCGGATGCTGGGATTGGGGATGTAGCGCGGCCCCCCCGGGCCCCTCCGCCGGGCCTCCGCCGTTGCCCCTCCGAGCCGGGTTTTGCTATCATCACACGCTGGCCTTCCCGGCGAGGGCCTTTTTTAATCTCCGGCACCCTCGGCCGGAGGCCGGCATCCGACCGAACCGCCCTCCGCGGTCGATTCGCACCACGGATCGGCCGACAGCACGAGGCGAGATGGTGAGCGACAGCGGCACAGCGGAAAAGGCTCCGGGCGGCTACGCCCCGGGCGAGAAGGATACCGGGATCGTCAAGCCGAAGGGCACGTCGAAGATCCGTGCCCACGAGGGGCTGGAGACGGTCCCCATGGACGCCCGCAAGCCGTCCTGGCTCAAGGTCCGGTCCCCCGGCGGCGACAACTACCGCCGCCTGAAGAAGCTGATGCGGGACCAGGAGCTCCACACGGTCTGCGAGGAGGCGGGCTGCCCCAACATCTTCGAGTGCTGGGAGGAC
>CAZMPV010000447.1:0-2387 GCA_964567985.1 uncultured Gemmatimonadaceae bacterium | reverse complement strand
TCTGCTCCGGACCGGCCAGCCCATCGTGGACGAGTCCCGGATGATGGTGGGGCAGCTCCAGCACGGCTTCGACATGGGCGACAGCCAGAGCTTCACCTACGGCCTGGACCTCCAGCGCACCGAGCCCCGGACGGACGGGACGATCACGGGCTCGAACGAGGACGACGACAACATCAACGAGGTCGGCGGCTACGTTCACTCCGAGACGAGCCTGGCCGACGACCTCGACCTGGTGGCCGCCCTCCGGGTGGACTGGCACAACCGGCTCCCCGACGTGAACGTCTCGCCCCGGGTCGCCCTGGCGTACCGACCCCAGGAGAACCAGAACTTCCGGGCCACCTTCAACCGGGCGTTCAGCACGCCGACGACGAACAACCTCTTCCTCGACATCCGGGCGGGGAGAATCCCGATCCCGCCACAGAACCCGGTCTTCGGGTACGACATCCGCACGCTGGGCGTGCCCGAGACCGGCTTCACCTTCTCGAACGCGTGTGAGGGCGGCTTCCAGAACCTGTGCATGTATTCGCCGCTCCAGCCCGGAACCCAGCTCCCGGCCAGCGCGCCCCTCTTCTGGAACGGCCTGGTCCAGGCGCTGGTGCCCCAGAGCCTCCAGCAGTTCCTCCTGGACCCGGGGAGCCAGCCGAACGACCCGGCCCTGGCCTCGATGCTGCGCCGCTTCGACCAGCAGGCGGCCCAGGGTGGACAGGGTGAGGTCTTCCCGCCGGACCAGGCGGGGCCCGAGCCCATCGGCCGGATCACCTCGACGATCACGAACACCTTCGAGCTGGGCTACAAGGGACTGATCGGAGACCGCTTCCTCCTCTCGGCGGACGTCTACCGGAGCGACGTGCAGGACTTCGTCGGCCCCCTGCGGGTGGAGACGCCGAACGTCTTCCTTCGCCCCGACGCCACGGCGGCCTTCGTCCAGAAGCGGCTCGCGCCCCTGATCCAGGCGGGCCAGGTGAGCCCCGAGCAGGTCCAGGCGATCGTCGAGGGGCTGGCCAGCGTCCCCGTGGGGACGGTGGTGCCGGACCAGCGCTCGAGCTCGGATCTGGTCCTCACGTACCGGAACTTCGGAGACGTGAGCTTCTACGGCGTGGACCTGGGAGCGGAGGTCATCGCCTCCGACCGCCTCACGCTCCGGGGGAGCTTCTCCTACGTCAGCGAGGAATGCTTCGACTTCAATGACGACGGCGACTGCACCAGCGCCGTGGACATCTCCCTGAACGCGCCGACGGCGAAGGGGTCCGTGGGCGCCCAGTGGGAGGACGAGACGCTGGGGCTTCGGCTCGGCGGCCAGGCCCGCTTCACCCAGGGCTTCACAATGAACTCCGGCGTCTACGTGGGCGACGTCGAGGGCTACGCCGTCTTCGACGCCAACGTGGGCTACAACTTCTCGGCGATCCCGGGAATGTCGGCCACCCTCTCGGTGAACAACGTCTTCAACGACCTCCACCAGGAGTTCGTGGGAGCCCCGGAGCTGGGTCGGCTCGGCATGCTCCGGCTCCGCTACAGCTACTGAGACCGCGGGTGACCGGGGCGTGAGCGCAAGGAGGTGGACGTCGTGAGCACGAGCGAGACGGAGAGGAGAGGCGGCGCCGTTACGGTCCGGTGCTCCTTCTGTCTGACCCTCAACAGGGTCGACGTCGCCCGGGCGGGGGAGCGCCCCCGCTGCGGGGAGTGCGAGCGGCCGATCCTCCTGGATCGGCCCGTGAAGGTCTCCGAGGAGGACTTCCAGCGGACCGTCCGGGAAGCCGAAGTTCCGGTCCTGGTGGACTTCTTCGCCGAGTGGTGCGGCCCCTGCAAGATGGTGGCGCCCCTGGTGGACGAGATCGCCGGGGAGAAGCAGGGACGGATGCTGGTGGCGAAGGTGGACACCGACGAGGCGCCCACCCTGGCCGAGAAGCTGGGGATCCGGGGGGTGCCCACCCTGATCCTCTTCGAGGACGGGGAAGAGGTCGAGCGCAGCGCCGGGTACGAGCCCGAGAAGGTCAGGCGGATGGCCGACCGGGCGGCCTGATGGCCCGCTCCGTCTCCAAGCGCGACCGACACGCCGCGATCCTGGAGGCGATCCGCCGGCACCGGATCTCGAGCCAGGAAGCCCTCCGAGAGGTCCTGGCCGAGGACGGCATCGAGGTGACCCAGGCCACCCTCTCCCGGGACATCCGGGAGCTCCGCCTGGTGAAGGTGCCGGGCGCGGAGGGACAGCCCCACTACACGCTGCCGGAGGAGTGGGAGAACACCCCGCCCCTGGAGAACCTCCTTCCCACCCTCTACGTCTCCTCCGAGGGCACGGGAAACCTCCTGGTGGTCCGGACGATGACCGGGGGGGCCCAGGCCGTGGCCCTGGCGATCGACTGGGAGGAGTGGCCCGAGGTGCTGGGCAC
>CAZMPV010000446.1:0-2390 GCA_964567985.1 uncultured Gemmatimonadaceae bacterium | reverse complement strand
GCCACCTACATGGTCCTGGCGCCGGAGCACCCCCTGGTGCCCGAGATCACCACCGGGGCGCAGCGCGACGAAGTGGAGGCGTACCGGGAAGAGGCCGCCCGCATGGACCTGGTCACCCGGCAGAAGGTCGAGAAGGAGAAGACCGGCGTCTTCACCGGCTCGCACTGCCTGAACCCCGCCACCGGCGAGCGGATCCCGATCTGGGTGGCCGACTACGTCCTCATGGAGTACGGGACCGGAGCCATCATGGCCGTTCCGGGCCACGACCAGCGGGACTTCGAGTTCGCCGAGAAGTACGACCTGCCCATCGTCCGGGTGGTGGCCGGCCCCGAGGACCGGGCCGACACGCCCCTGGAGGAGGCGTACGTCGGCGACGGCGAGCTGGTCAACTCCGGACCCTTCGACGGCACGCCCGTGGACGAGGCCAAGGGCGCGATCACGGCGTGGCTGGAAGAGACGGGCCTGGCCCGGGAAAAGGTGAACTTCCGGATCCACGACTGGTGTATCAGCCGGCAGCGCTACTGGGGTCCGCCGATTCCGATCGTCCACTGCGACGACTGCGGTCCGGTGGCGGTGCCCGAGGAGGAGCTGCCGGTGGAGCTGCCCCGGGTCGAGGACTTCAAGCCCTCCGCCGAGGGCGTCAGCCCCCTGGCCCGGGACCAGGAGTGGTACCGGACCACCTGTCCCGAGTGCGGAGCCGACGCCCGGCGGGAGACCGACGTCTCCGACACCTTCCTGGACAGCTCCTGGTACTTCCTGCGCTATCCGTCCACGGACCGGGACGACATCGCCATCGACCCCGAGATCACCGGTAAGTGGCTCCCCGTGGACTGCTACATCGGAGGCCAGGAGCACGCGGTGCTGCACCTGCTCTACGCCCGCTTCATCACCATGGCCCTGAACGACCTGGGCTACCTCGACTTCGAGGAGCCCTTCGAGCGCTTCCGGGCCCACGGGCTGATCACCCGGGAAGGCTCGAAGATGTCGAAGAGCCGGGGCAACGTGATCGTGCCGGACGCCAAGATCGAGGAATACGGCGCCGACACGCTCCGACTCTACCTGATGTTCATGGGCGACTTCGAGGAGGGCGGCGACTGGCGGGACGAGGGCATCCAGGGACCGTACGGCTTTCTGCACCGCCTCTGGGAGACCATCGTGCCTGTCGCCGAGCTGGACGACGGCGAACCCGATCCCGAGGTCGAGCGCAAGCTGCACCAGACGATCAAGCAGGTCAGCGAGGAGCTGCCCGAGCTGCAGTACAACACGTCCATCGCGGCCATGATGGAGTACCTGAACGCGGTCCGGGCCGGGGGGCGCTCCGCCGTCCGGGCCGAGGTCGAGCCCCTGCTGATCCTGCTGGCTCCCTTCTGCCCCCACATCGCCGAGGAGCTCTGGGCCCGGCTGGGCCACGAGGAGAGCATCTTCGAGGGCGGCCGGTGGCCGGGCTTCGACGAGAAGAAAGCCCGGGAAGAGACCGTGGAGATCGCCGTGCAGGTGAACGGCAAGCTCCGGGGCACCGTGGAGGGCAACCCGGGGCTGGAGGAGGAGGAGGCCGTCGCCCTGGCCCGGGAGGACGACAACGTGGCCCGCTTCCTGGAAGACGCCTCGGTCCGCCGGGTCGTCTACGTTCCGGACCGGCTGGTGAACTTCGTGGTCGGATGACCGGCCCGCCCCGCCGGTCCCGACGCCAATCACGCGAACCCCAACGTCTCTCCGAGGGACCCCCCCGATGACCGACGCCCCCCCGACGCTCGAGATGCCCCGGCCCGACCCGGACCTCGAGCGTCTGATGATCGACACCGTCCGCGTCCTCTCGATGGACGCCGTCCAGAAGGCCGAGTCGGGCCATCCCGGCACGCCCATGGCCCTGGCGCCCCTGGGCTACCTGATGTGGACCCGCCACCTCCGCCACAACCCGGCGGACCCCGGCTGGCTCGACCGGGACCGCTTCATCCTCTCGGCGGGCCACGCGTCCATGCTCCTCTACTCCCTCCTCCACCTGACCGGCTACGACCTGTCCCTGGACGAGATCCGGAACTTCCGGCAGCTCGACTCCCGGACGCCCGGCCACCCGGAAGGGTTCCTGACCCCCGGCGTCGAGACGACCACCGGGCCTCTGGGCCAGGGCGTGGCGAACTCCGTGGGGATGGCGATGGCGGAGCGCTGGCTCGGCCACCACTTCAATCGACCCGGCCACGAGATCGTCGACCACCGGACCTGGGCCGTCTGCTCGGACGGTGACCTCATGGAGGGAATCTCCCACGAGGCCGCCGCCCTGGCCGGCCACCACCGACTGGGCAAGCTGACCTGGGTCTTCGACGACAACCGGATCACGATCGAGGGGAGCACCGACCTGGCCACCTCCACGGACCAGGGCCGGCGCTTCGAGA
>CAZMPV010000445.1:320-2402 GCA_964567985.1 uncultured Gemmatimonadaceae bacterium | reverse complement strand
ACCGGGCGAGCGGGATGGTCCAGACCGACGCCGCCGACCGCCCCGAAGACCGGCTGCCGTAGGGGGCACGCGTGTCCGATCCCGAGAAGGAAAAGGAACAGGACGAGACCTCCGGCATCGACGCGGTCGCCGAGGGCCCGGAGCCCTCGGACGCCGGCGTCGACGAGGACCGGGCCGCCAGGGAGGCGCCCGAGGGGAGCCACCCGTCGGTGACCGCCCTCCGGGAGCGCTTCGGCGACGACGTCCTCCATCACGAGGTCAGCGCCGGCGACCAGCACGTGGTCTACGTGCGCCCGGAGAAGAACCGGGAGATCCTCGGCTGGCTCAAGGAGGACCCGGGGCAGCACTACGACCTCCTGGTGGACGTGACGGCGGTGGACTACGGCGGCGGCCGGCCGATTCAGGTCGTCTATCAGCTCTGGTCGATCCCCCACCGGCGGGCGCTCCGCCTCAAGTGCGAGCTCCCCCTCTCGGAGCTGGAGATCGACTCGGTGGTGCCGCTCTGGAACACGGCCAACTGGCTGGAGCGGGAGGTCTACGACATGTTCGGCGTCGAGTTCACCGGGCACCCGGATCTCCGGCGGATCCTCATGCCGGAGAGCTACGCCGAGGGCCACCCCCTCCGGAAGGACTTTCCCCTCCGGGGCCGGTTCTCCCGGGCCGAGCAGACACGCCGGGCCCTGAGCCAGGATCCCCGGGACCACTACATCCCCAGCGAGTTCGAGATGGGGGGCGCCCCGAAGATCGGGATCGGCACGCCGGAGGATCGTCCGGAGCTCCCGGAGGACGGTGCGATGGACGAGACCCCCGGCGGCACGAGCACCGGAGGAAGCTGACGATGGCGGATCGCACGGTGGAATACTCGGTGGGCCGGAACCCCCAGATGGGGGTGGACGGGAGCCTCGTGGGAGGCCCCCTCCAGCCGGCCGAGCTGCCGGAGCCCGAGTTCGACGAGGAGCGGATGCTCATCAACATCGGGCCCCAGCACCCGGCCACCCACGGGGTGCTCCGGCTCGTCTGCGAGCTCGAGGGCGAGACGGTGGTGAAGTGCATCCCCCACATCGGCTACCTCCACTCCTCCTTCGAGAAGCTCGGCGAGTACCGGGACTGGAACCAGATCGTCCCGCTGACCGACCGCATGGACTACCTGGCGCCGCTGATCTACAACTGCGCCTACGTCATGGCGGTCGAGAAGCTCATGGGCGTCGAGGTCACCGAGCGCTGCAAGGTGCTCCGGGTGATCATGATGGAGATGGACCGGATCTTCGGGCACCTCCTCTGGCTCGGAACCACGGCGATCGACGTGGGGGCCTTCACGCCCTTCCTCTACGCCTTCCACCAGCGGGAGAAGATCTACGAGCTCCACGAGGCCTTCACCGGCGCCAGGATCACCACGTCGGCGACCCGGGTCGGGGGCCTCATGGCGGACGTGCCGGAAGGGTGGACCGACGGAGTCCGGGAGTTCATCCAGGGGCTGCCGCCGGTCCTGGACGAGATCGAGACGCTGCTCACGACCCAGGGGATCCACCTGGGCCGGACCCAGGAGATCGGGGTGATCGGGGCCGAGGAGGCGATCAACCACGGCTTCACGGGCCCGAACCTCCGGGCCAGCGGCGTGCCCTACGATCTCCGGAAGGACCGGCCGTACTACGACTACGAGACGTACGACTTCGAGGTGCCCGTGGGCGAGCACGGGGACTGCTACGACCGCTACCTGGTGCGCATGGAGGAGATGCGCCAGAGCTGCCGGATCATGGAGCAGGCCCTCGACCGGCTGCCCGGGGGCCCGGTGAACGTCGAGGACCCCCGGATCTCGCTCCCGTCCAAGACGGACTGCATGAACGACATGGAGTCCATGATCCACCACTTCAAGCTGATCACCGAGGGCATCCACGCCCCGGAGGGCGACGTCTACTTCCCGGTCGAGGGCTCGAAGGGCGAGCTCGGCATGTACGTGGTGAGCGACGGGGGGACGAAGCCGGTGCGCTGGCGCATCCGCCCCCCCTCCTTCGTGAACCTCTCGGTGCTGCCGAAGCTGGTCGAAGGCCACATGGTCAGCGACCTGATCATGATCAACGCGAG
>CAZMPV010000445.1:0-310 GCA_964567985.1 uncultured Gemmatimonadaceae bacterium | reverse complement strand
CCTGGACATCGTCCTCGGGGAGATCGACCGGTGAGCGGGGGCGGATCGGCCGGCGACGCGGGGACCGACATCTCCTTCCGGAACCCGGGGTGGGCCGGGAACACGGGGGAGTTCGAGCTCACAGAGGAGGAGGTCCGGGGCGACGACTACGTGGGGGCGCGGCCGCCGGAGGGCGCCCACCCGTCCACGGCGAGCAGCCATCCCTTCATGCTCGCCGAGAAGGACCCGGACGCGCCCCTCTTCGAGGGGCCCTATCGGGAGCGCTTCGAGAAGATCCTGAGCCGGTACCCGAACAAGCAGGCGGCGCTCC
>CAZMPV010000444.1:0-2414 GCA_964567985.1 uncultured Gemmatimonadaceae bacterium | reverse complement strand
GAGCGCGCCCGCCGGAGGAAGGTCCATCCCATGGAGTGGAACGTCGTCGTGACCACCCACGACGAAGGGTTCGAGCGGGCCGAGGCCGAGCTCCGGGACTTCGGCCAGGTCGCCCGCACGGGCTACTTCAACGTCCTGGTCATGCGGGTTGAGGACCCCGACGCCTTCCTCGTGGGGCTCGCCGATCGGGCCACCCTCATCCCCGACCTCTTCGAGTCGGTCGTCGCCCGGGTCGCCCCGGCGACCCACACCTTCACGTTTCAGGACGCCGAGGAGTTCGAGGAGAAGGGGGGCGAGATCGCCCGGGCCTTCGCCCCCGAGCTCGCCGGCCGCTCCTTCTACGTCCGGGTTCACCGCCGGGGCATGAAGGGCGAGCTGGCCAGCGACGAAGCCGAGGAATTCCTGGCCGGTGAGGTCTTCGAGGCGCTGGAGGAGCGGGGTCGGGACGCCGGGGTGGACTTCGGCGACCCCGACGCCGTGCTCGCCGTGGAGACCGTGGACTCCCGGGCCGGAATCCGCCTCCTGACCCGGGACGAGCTCGAGACCCACCCGGTCCTGGACCCCGGTTGAACGCGAGCGCCCGGCCGGGCCGTCCGGGCCCGACCGGGCGTCGCTGTCCGTGCCGTGCCGGTCTTTCCCGACTCCGGCCGATCCCTCCTTACTTCCCGCCCTCCTCCTGATCCGCCTGCCGGACCGTCGGATACTCGATCCCGAGCTGCTCCAGGTAGGTGTCGTAGCGGGTCTCGTCGTAGTAGAACTCCCGCATCCGCTCCCGGTAGCGGTCCAGGATCTGCTCGTTCAGGAAGGTGGCCGGCGGGTCGTCCTCGTCGATGAAGGGCGTGTAGGTGTGCTCGGCGGTCTGCTCCTCCTCGAAGTAGCGCCAGGCGTCGGCCACCAGGTCGGGCGTCATGAAGAGCTCCAGGGCGGTCCGGGCCATCACCTTGGCGCCGGTCACCGCGCCCTTGTGGGCGATGGGGGTGGCCATGGAGACGCCGCTGGACCAGTGGTGGCCCTGGGTGTTCGGGATGTTCGACGGGAAGCGCAGCGTGACCGTCGGCACGTTCCAGGAGATGTCGCCGATATCGTCCGAGCCCCCGCTCCGCTCGACCTCAGGCGGGCCGGCGAGCTCCCGGACCTCGGTGTTCAGGCCCTCGACCTCGTTGCCCATCTCCTCCTGGATCGCCCGGGCCAGCGTCTGGTCGGCCTCGCTCCACTCGGGGAGCCCGACGGCCTCGATGTGCTCGTGCATCGCCTCGGCCACGGGCTTGTTGAAGTGCCGGGGGTAGGCGGTGCCGATGATCCGATAGCTCATCTCCGTCTCGGTCATCATGGCCGCGCCCCGGGCGATGCGTATCGCCTTGTCGAAGTTCTCCTGGATGTGGGGCTGGTCCATCTCCCGGATGTAGTACCAGACCGACGCCTCGGACGGCACGACGTTGGGCTGATCGCCGCCGTCGGTCACGACGTAGTGGGAGCGCTGCACCGGCCGTATGTGCTCCCGCATGAAGTTCCAGCCCACGTCCATGAGCTCCACGGCGTCCAGCGAGCTCCGGCCGGCCCAGGGGTCGCCGGCGCCGTGGGCGGCCTCGCCGTGGAAGGTGAACTCCACGGAGACGAGGCCCGTGCCCCGGCCGCCGCCCCAGGAGACCCCGGAGTTCGAGCTCACGTGGGTGAAGAGCGTGACGTCCACGTCGTCGAACCAGCCGTCCCGGACGAACCACGCCTTCGAGGCGATCTGCTCCTCGGCCACCCCGGGCCAGAGGACCAGGGTGCCCTCGATGTTCTCCCGCTCCATGATCTTCTTGAGCGCCAGGGCGGCGACCACGTTCACGCCCTGCCCCGAGTTGTGGCCCTCGCCGTGGCCCGGTGCGCCCTCGATGATCGGGTCGTGGTAGGCGACGCCGGGCTTCTGGCTCGACTTGGGAATCCCGTCGATGTCGCTGCCGAAGGCGATGACGGGCTCGCCCGAGCCCCAGGTGGCCCACCAGGCGGTGGGCATGCCCGAGATCCCCTCCTGCACCTCGAAGCCGTTCTCCCGGAGGATCCCGACGACGTAGGCCGAGGTCTCGAACTCCTGCATGCCGAGCTCGGCGAAGGAGTAGATCTTGTCGACCATGACCTGGGCGAGCTTCGCGTTCGCCTCGACTTCGGCTTCGACGTCGTCGACGAGGTCGTCGAAGTCCTGGGCGTGGAGGGCGGCGGGGGCGGCGCCGATCGCGAGCAGGGCGGCGACGGCGGCCAGGGTGCGGAGGTGCTTCTTCATGTTACGCGGCTCCGAATGGGTTCGGGGTGCTTACGGTGAGGCGGGAGCGGAAATGTCTAGCACCCCGGGGCCCGGAAGGCAACCGCGGACCGAACGAGCGAACGCCCGGGCCGGCACGGTGCCGGCCCGGGCGGGAGTCGCTCGGGAGCCC
>CAZMPV010000443.1:0-2417 GCA_964567985.1 uncultured Gemmatimonadaceae bacterium | reverse complement strand
ATGGGGGCGTGGGTCGTCCCCTCGAAGTAGTACTCGCCCTCCACCACCACGTCGGAGGACTCCATGAGCCCGTCCACGTCGCCGAAGTCCAGGTCTACGATCTTCGTGATGTTGCCGTTGTAGTGCTCCTTCCGGGGCTCGTGGAGGTAGGGACCCTCCTCGGCGGCGATTGCCTCCTTCGGGTCGAACCAGGGTCGGAGCTCCTCGTACTCGACGTCGATGAGGTCGAGGGCCTCGATGGCGGTGTCCTCGTCCACCGCGGCCACCGCCGCCACGCCGTCGCCGACGAAGCGAACCTTGTCCAGCGCCAGGGGATACTCGTCGGGGGTCCAGGGGATGATGCCGTAGCGGACCGGCATGTCCCGGCCCGTGATCACGGCCCGGACCCCCTCGAGGGCCTCGGCTTCCGACGTGTCGATGGAGACGATCCGGGCGTGGGGATGGGGACTCCGCAGGATCTTCCCGTGGAGCATCCCGGGCAGGCTGATGTCGTCGGTGTACTCGGCCCGGCCGGTGGACTTGGCCAGCCCGTCGACCTTGCGAAGCCGTTTTCCGATCAAGTCCAGGTCAGACTTGGACTTACGAGATTCATCGCTCATCGTCGCCTCCGGATAAAATCCGGTAAGTACAAGTCAGACCTCGGGTTAGGAGGGAATCGCCGGGGCGCCGTCCCGGACCCGCTCCGCGGCGGCGAGAACCGCGTCGTAGATCTTCGTGTAACCCGTGCATCGACAGAGGTTTCCGGAGAGCGCCTCCCGGACGTCGTCCAGGGTCGGGTCCGGGTCGCGGGCCAGGAGCGCCGCCGCCGAGCAGAGGATCCCGGGCGTGCAGAATCCGCACTGGGCGGCGCCGTTCAGGTCGAAGCAGTCCTGGAGGGGATGGGGACCGTCGGCGGTGGCCAACCCCTCGACGGTGACCACCTCCGAGCCCTCGGCCTCCCAGACCGGGGTGATGCACGAGAGCCGGGGCTCGCCGTCCACGATCACGGTGCACGCGCCGCAGTCGCCCTTGTCGCATCCCTGCTTGGAGCCGGTGAGGTCCAGCACGTACCGGAGCGTCTCCAGGAGGGTGTAGTGGGTCGGGACGCCCACCTCGTGGCGGTCGCCGTTCACCTTCAGGCGAACGACCTCCGTCGTCTGCTCCATCCGCTGCTCCCGTCCTCGCGTCTCGTCGACCCGACCCGTGCGGCTCCGGTCGTCTTCCGAAAGGTCGCTGCCGTCCCTCCCCTCCGGCAAGGCGCGACCCGCCCCGGGATAGGGCACGGGCTCCTTGACCCGCCTCCCCTGTTACATACAATCCCGGACGGGGTATGCTCCAAGGACGCCGGAGCCGGTGGCATCCGGAACTCCGCCGGGAGGCCGGCGGCCTCGCCACCGGACCCCCCGGCCCGAATCACCATCGACACTCGATCCACACGCGGAGGACGAGGTATATGCCGTATCCCGAGATGATGGTCGCCCCCATGCGGGAGGACCTGAAGAAGATCGGATTCCAGGAGATGAAGACCGCAGACGAGGTGGACGAGGTCCTGGGCGAGGAGAGCCGCTCGGTCCTGGTCGCCGTGAACTCGGTCTGCGGCTGCGCCGCCGGCTCCATGCGCCCGGGAGTGGCGATGGCCATGGAGCACGAGAAGACCCCCGAGGTCAAGACGACCGTCTTCGCGGGCCAGGACCTGGAGGCCACGGAGCGCGCCCGGGAGTACTTCACCGGGTATCCGCCCTCCTCGCCGTCGGTGGCCCTCCTGAAGGACGGCGAGATCGTCTACATGCTCGAGCGGCACGGGATCGAGGGGAACACCCCCGAGCAGATCGCCGGCAAGCTCGTCGAGGCCTTCGACGAGCACCTGTAGGGAGCGGAGACCTCCCTATCCGGAGCCCGCGGCCACCGACTTCTGGCGCCGGCTCTTCAGCCATCCGTCGATGCTGAAGTTGCCGCCGCCCCGGGCGACGAAGTAGAGGTAGGTGAAGCAGAAGAGCACGGGCCCCTCTCCGCCGTTCATGATCGGGAAGAGCCGCTCCATCATGGTCTCGGCGCCGCCCACGTGGGCCATGAAGTAGGCCACCGCCATCTCTCCGGCCAGGACGAAGGCGACCGGGCGGGTGAAGAGGCCCAGGAGGATCGCCAGGCCCCCGAAGAACTCGAGGACGCCGGCCACGCCCATCAGCGACATCAGGCTCTCCACCTGGCTTCCGCCGAGCCATCCGAAGAGCTTCTGGGCGCCGTGCTGCCAGAAGTTGAAGCCCACCACGATCCGGAGGGCGTTCAGGAAGAACGTCTCCGGCCCACTTCGCGTCTCACCGTACACTGGGTCTCCCTCGCTTGCGGTCTCTTTCCTGTCGACGCGGCCACCGGGGATGGTCAGAGAATGCTCTTCCCCAGAGCGCTCTCGATCAGGCCAACACCGAGACGGGCGGTGC
>CAZMPV010000442.1:383-2462 GCA_964567985.1 uncultured Gemmatimonadaceae bacterium | reverse complement strand
CAGCGACTCGCCCGGCACTCGTAAGTCGGTGAGTCAGAAAGATGGTCAGAGCACATGGGGAGCGAAGATGCCACGATCCATGTGTTGGCCGCGTTACTTGCCACGGTGAAACCCCGTGAACGGTGGAGTCAAAAACCACCCGAGAGACGCGGACACCCCAGAGCAAGCAAGCCAGGTTAGCGCCTGGCACCCACAGCCGACGACAGCCGGTCAACGGAGACGGCGGCGCGGAACCTTGTGTAAGATGGAGCCCATCGAGACTGAGTGGTCCAAGCCTGTGCTGCCAGCGACGTCCCCGGAGACGTCGCCCCAACACCCCCGAACGGGGAGTGAACGCACCATGGAAGCTGGGCAATACACACGACATTCTGATTCACCGGCCGAGTAACGCCGGCCGAGCCTGTTGATAGTTCATGGCGCGCTCGCAAGGGCGCGTGATTCAAACGAGTGACCCACGGGACACTCGTAATTGGCACGCACTCAGGCGGGCGTCACGCCCGCCTATGCGGGCGGTGAAAAGCTATGCACTGGAGAGCGAGCGAGAAGCGAAGGCGGTCGTAGCGAGTGACGAATCAAGTCGCACTCGGTGGCGTGGTACCCGTGGGCCACGCCATCGAGACACCTCGAAACCCGGCCGGTGTGAAAGCCGACCGGGCGTGGTGGTTGCGAAGACACGACGAAATTCAATCGCACTAACTCAGTCAGCGTCGACGACCGAAAAGTAACAAGACGTGAAACGAACGGCCTGACCGCAGGCGGGCAGGCACGCGCCGCTAAACTTGTGAGTACAAGCGGAGCACGGGCGAGAAATGCAGTGATCGACCCGTGAAGTGGGAGACGCCGGCTGAGGTGGTTGGAACACGTCAACTGTTGGTTCGAGCATGACAAGACTTGGTGCTTTCCAGCGAGTACCGGCACGGCGGCCTGGCGGCGGATACGCCGCTCGGGGTCGTCGTGAGGTGAGCACCGTCCGCGCCCGAAGGGGCGCGGGGCCATGTACGCGAAAGCGAAGATGGTACGGGCGCGAGGGGCACGCGGGGATTCAAAATCCCGCAGCCCCGACGACACGCCCGGAGAACCCGGCCAACCCCGGCGCCGAAGCTACCCCCGAAAGGGCACGTGATAGGCACCGGCACCGCGCAGGACGGCGCGGTGACTCGCCGCTCGAAATCAATGGGAAACGACGCCAGCTCCGCTATCCAGGCGGCGTAGGTTCACGACCGAGCTGGTGACTGCCCCCTCACGGGGGCGTTCCGTCGCTGATTGTCCCTGTTGGGATAGCCACTACAAGGTTCGAGCCGCCCGCGAGCAATCGCGGTGCGGGAGAGCGTTTGGCGAATCCCTATCAATTCCGGCCGCCGTAACTGGCGGGGCCGATATGGCACACGCGGATGCAGGTAGAAGGGGACGGACGTAGCGGGGCCAGAGCCGCTACGAGATCAACTCAAGGACTGGTAGGGCCGACCGGCAGGGCAAAGTCCAAAATACGCCGGGAACGCGCGCGACGGGCACGGCGCGGCAAACAAACATGGCCCACGACCGGCGGTATCCGGGCACGCCACCCATACCCTTCCGCATGTTCATGTATCCGGGCACGGGCGGCATACCCTTCCGCCGCTGAGTCAGTCATTGTGAGTCTCCAGCACCGAGCCCGCGTTCCGACGCGGCACAGGGGCTCGAAGCCCACTCGGTGCCTGCCCCCACAGGCGGGGGCGAAACCCGAACGCTGGCGAGCGTGACGGGAGAAGCCAGACCACCGAAAGGTAAACTGGCAGCGTCCCAACCAAAGTCGGAATACGCGTAGAGAGGTGACTACGAGATGGCAACCAAGAGCCGCGAGGCTCAGCAAATCGTGGAACAGATCGTCGACCGCACGGACAGCTCCGACGCGATGCTCTTAGTGAGCGTCGCCGACGAAACCAGCTCCCCAGAGACGCTGGCGTTCGTGACCGACGAAGACGACTACAGCCCGGCAGAGCTGGCACGCATCACGGACGAGCTCGTCCAGAGCGCCGTCCACCAGATGTCCCAGCACATCAACCCCATCGCGTTGATGCTCAGCGGCGAAGAACCGCCGGA
>CAZMPV010000442.1:0-373 GCA_964567985.1 uncultured Gemmatimonadaceae bacterium | reverse complement strand
ATCTCCGGGCGTCCGGCCGAGCCGTCGGTAGGGAACAGGTTGCCCGCCGGGATCGAGTACGTGCCGACGGACAGGTCGGCCGTGCGCACCCGCGTGAAGGACGCCTACGGCGGCATCTTCGTCGAAATCGGGGACGCCGGCGACCAGGTCGAGTGGGGCCGCGACGACGGCGCGCACTACGGTGCCGCGACGTTCGTCGACACCGACGACGACGACCGCGGACACGCGACCCTGTCGCGTATCCTCGACCACGTCAAGGGTGAGCTCTCCCGCTAGGCGGGCTGGCTCGCCGGTGGTTATTTTTTAGCGTACCCCGGCGAGTGAGCCCCACGGGGCGAGCGAAGGACCTTTAGCCGGGTACGGCCGCCCAGGC
>CAZMPV010000441.1:0-2474 GCA_964567985.1 uncultured Gemmatimonadaceae bacterium | reverse complement strand
CCGTCGTGGGCGAGCTTGGCGATGACGGGAACCAGGATCGCCACGACCGGCGTGTTGTTGATCGCCCCCGAGACGGGCCCGCTGACACCGACGGTCACGGCGAGCTGCTTGCTCCGATCCGTTCCGGCGAAGCTGGCCATCTTTCGTCCGATGAGCTGGACGAGGCCGGTGCGATTGATGCCGGTGCTCAGGATGAGCATCGCGAGAACGGTGATCGTCGCCGGGTTGGAGAAGCCCGAGATGCCCTCCTGCGGAGAGATCCGGGTCCATGGCTCCAGCACGATCAACAGGACCATGACCAGGATGGCGGTGACGTCGATCGGCAGCCACTCGGTCGCGAAGAGCACGACCGCGAGGAGAATGATGGCGAAGACGACGTACATCTGACTCGTGGGGGTCCGGGGATCGCGAGTGGCCGCCCGTCAGGAGAACCAAAGGTATGGCGAGCCCCGGCCCTTCGCGCCATCCTCTCGCTTCGGAGAGCCCCCCATCCTCTCAGAACCGCCCCTCCCGCACCACGTCCTCCGACCGCCGATCCCCCAGCTCCACCACCCGCTCCCCCTCCACCGGCTCGTTCTCGGGCAGCGGATTCCGCCCGCCCTCCTTCGCCTTCTCCAGCACGCTCTTCATCTCCGCCAGCTTCTCGGAGCCCTCGAGCGGCTTCTGGTCGGCCGCGTAGTAGTCGAACCACGGCAGGCCCGCATCCGTGTAGGCCCTGGCCGTGGGCGGCGTGGTCGGCGGCCGCTCCCCGGTGATCGCCCGCCAGACCAGGGCGTTGGCGATGTGGACGAAGCAGCGGCTCCCGTGCCTGCGGTCCCAGTCCTCCAGCTCGTGGGGGTCGTCGTAGATCTCCTGCCGCATGCGGCCGCCCGGGGCGAGGCCCATGTCGGGGGCGGCGGGCGACTGAACGGCCATGGGCATCATGCTGGACAGGCGATCCGCCATCACCCCGCGGCCGCCCTCCCGTTTGATCCGCTCCCACGCCTCGGCCCGCATCGGGTAGGCCACGAGCTGCAGGCCGCCGTGCTCGGCGGTGCCCGTGATCTGCTCCTCGGCGCTGTAGCCCTCGCCCAGGGGCATGGCCACGAACTGCCGCACCGCGCCCTCCTCCACGCAGTAGCCGTCGAGCCACGGCTGCCTCGGGACGGCCATGTAGTCCTGGGGGTCGCGGTGGATGCCGTCGTCCCAGGCCTCGCCCGTCACGGCGTTGATCTTCCCCGTGGCCACCTTCACGGCCATCGGGTAGCCCCGGGGCGAGTGGAAGTGGAGCCAGAGGGCCTCGGCCTGATACATGGGAAGGAGGACGCCGCCCCGGCGGATCCACTCGTCGGGCACGCTCTGCCGGAAGTCGTCCACGTGGCGCACGGGAAAGCGTCCGAGCCCCGGCGGCAGGTGGTGCTCCCGGCCGTCGTCCGGGATCCGCAGCGTGCGCTGGAAGTCGATCTCCAGGACCGCATCCGGGTGCACCTCGGGAAAGGAGAAGACCAGCGCGTCACGCTTCAGCTCGATCATCGGTGTCTCCTGGTGCTGCGAGAATCGTCCTCGGGCGATGCCCCCCGGCTCACCACTCCCCGTCCCGGACCTCCCGGACCAGCCGGAGCACGGCGTCGTCGGGCATCTCCCGGACCGTGCGGATCAGGTCGGCGAAGAGCTTCGGTCGGAGCCTGATGGCCTCCTTCAGGTCCGCCGACACCTTTCCCGCCAGCGCGAGGACGACGTCCGCGTCCAGGTCCAGCTCGGCCGCCAGCTTCCGGAGCGTTTCTTCCGAGGGAGGCGGGACCTTGCCCCGCTCCACCTTGCTCAGGTACGACGGCTGGACGTCCACCCGCCCGGCCACCTGGCGGAGCGAATAGCTCGGATCCTCCTGTCGGAGGCGCTCCCGGCGGGTTCTGAGCAGCGAGCCGAGCTCGCCGGCTTCTTCTGCCGTGTCCGTGTTCGATCGTGTCATGTGTACTACATAGTACACGCTCGTCCACGATGACGCAAGAGTGCTTTCGCTCCGAGCGGCTGTGGTGCGGGACCTCGGCTGGTGACGCGCGCCGCCGCATCGTGCCATGGATCCGCCCCTCCGGACTACATCCAGAGCATCCTGGAGCGCGAGGTGGCGCGACCCTACGGCCGTGCCGGCCCCTCCCCGAACGGGCTCCGCACCACCAGGCCGTCCAGGTCCTGGCCGTCCTGGAGATCTTCGGTCAGCAGCGTGCCGCAGCCCAGGCGCCGGGCGGCTGCCACCACCAGGGCGTCCCAGAAGGAGAAGCCGTAGCGGTCCTCCACGGCCCAGGCCTCCTCGAAGAGGTCGGCGTCAGCGTACAGCGGCTTCCAGGCCCCGAGGGCCACCACGTCTTCCCGGGCCTCCTCGGCGGGAAGGCCGGGGTCGAGTCGGGCCGTGACCGTCACGTAGTACTCCCGGAGGACCTGTGCGCTGACGCGCCCGGCGCCGCTCTCCCAGAGGTGGCCCATCCACTCGGCGGCGG
>CAZMPV010000440.1:0-2475 GCA_964567985.1 uncultured Gemmatimonadaceae bacterium | reverse complement strand
AGGCCGTCGCCCATCTGGCGGAAGCGGGCGGGCCACGGGCCCGGGTCCTGGCCGGTCTGGGCGGCGAGGAAGGCGGGGGCGCACCACGCCGCGAGCAGGGCCACGGCGAAGGCCGCGACCCCCGATCGGGCGGGACGCCGGCGGCGACGGGACGAGTCTCCGGCGAACCGAGAACGATTGGTGGACCTCATGGGCGCGTATCCTGAGTCGGTGAGCATCGAGGGGCGCGACGGAGAGTCTACGGCCCGAGCTGCCGACGGGCGAGCGATCCGGATTTCCGGCCCGTCAGAACCAGGGCTCGAGGAGCGTCTGGAAGCGGGGGTGGTCCCGGACGGAGTCCCAGGCGGGGTAATAGCGGAGGTTCACCGGCTCGAGGCGGCCCGGGATGGACAGGATCCGATCCAGCAGGTCCAGGGCCTCGTCCTCGTGGCCCAGGAGCGCGTGGATCCGAGCCAGGGTCGCCAGGAACGTCGGACCCTCCAGAGCGTCGTCCTCCACGGGATAGAGCTCCACGGCCCGGCGACCGTGCCGGACCGCCGGCTCTTCCTGGCCCAGCCAGGCGTGGGCCTCGCCCAGCACCGTATGGACCCGGGGGTCGTCTGGGGTCCGCTCCAGGCGCTCCTCGAGCGTGCGCACGACGGAGCGAAAGTCCGCCCGGCCTTCTTCGTCTCGTCCCATGAGCATGCGGACGACGCCGGTGGCGAACTCCCGGGGAAAGACGCCGAACTGCGCCTCCGCCAGCTCCTCCTCCGAGCGGGCGTACCCCAGGGCCTCCTCGTACTCCCCCTCGTAGATGGACTGCCAGAGCAGGGTACCCTCGAGACCCTCCTCGTCCGGGTACTCCTCCAGGACGGCCCGGCCTGCGTCCAGCGTCCCGCTCTCGAGGGTCCTCGCCACCGCCAGCCAGCCGTAGCCGTTCGTCCACTCCGGCGAGA
This sequence comes from uncultured Gemmatimonadaceae bacterium, assembly GCA_964567985.1. Lineage (GTDB taxonomy): Bacteria > Gemmatimonadota > Gemmatimonadetes > Longimicrobiales > Gaopeijiaceae > CAZMPV01. The sequence goes on along the minus strand of CAZMPV010000440.1, from coordinate 1,540 downwards.
GGGCGGTGGACCGCTCCAGGTAGGGGATCGCCTCCTCGTACCGACGCATCAGGTGATAGGTGCCCCCGACCTCGTAGTGGGCGACCGCCGACCGGGGGTCGAGCTCGGCACTCCGGCTGAAGTGATCCAGAGCCCGCTCCCAGTTCCCGGCCCTGCGGTGGGCCGCAGCCATGACCCCGTGGACGTACGCGTCTCCCGGAAGGTCCTCCGCCGCCCGCTCGTACTGGGCCAGAGCCCGCTCGTACGCCTGGTGTCCCCGGTAGTGATAGAGGCCCAGCGCGATCCGTGCGTGTGGGTTCTCGGGCTCCAGGGCCAACGCCCGGTCCACCGCCTCCCTCGACCGCTGGAGCCGTTCGTCGGTCCGGTCCTGGCCGAGGAGGTAGATGAAGGAGTGGGCGATCGACAGAGCTGCCCACGCCTCCGTGAACGTCGAGTCCTCGGCCACCGCCCGCTCGAACATCCGAACCGCCAGCTCCTGGTCCTCCTCGTCGTAGCTCCGGCGGTAGTACTCGTTGCCCCGGACGTAGAAATCGTAAGCCTCCATGTCGTCCGTCGGCCGCTCGGCGATCCGGGCCTCCTCCTCGGGGGTGAGCTCGGCCCGAAGCGCCTCGGCGATCCGCCGGGCCAGCTCGCTCTGAATCTCGAAGACGTTTTCGGCCGTGAGACGCCGATCGAAGGTCTCGGCCCAGAGATGCTCGTCCTCCCGGCCGGCGATGAGCTGGGCGTTGACGCGGATCCGGTCTCCGGACCGCTGGACCCCGCCTTCCAGGATCGCGGCCACGTCGAGCTCGTCGGCAATCTCGGAGACGCTCTTCGTCGTCCCCCGATACTCCTGAACCGACGTCCGGGAGATCACCTTCAACGAGCCGATCTTCGCAAGCTGGGTCAGCAGATCGTCGTGGACACCGTCGGTGAAGGGCCGGGTCTCTTCGTCGCCGGAGAGGTTTTCGAAGGGAAGGACCGCGATGGACGCTCGGGCGGAATCGCCGTTGCCCGATCCCATGGCCGGCCGCTCGCCAAGGAGGATCCAGCCGGTGGCAACCACACCCCAGACGGCGAAAGCGAGCACCCCGCCGGCGATGGCGTTTTTCCAGGTGAAGAGCTCGTCGAGGCCTCCGTCCGGATCTCCGGAGGCGGGATCCGGCTCCAGGGTGCGCTCGTCCAGAGGGTGAGGCTCCCCCTCCTCGAGCATCGACTCGTCCGACGCCCTCCTTCCCTCCGAGCGCACCGGCCCGCCTTCCTGGACGAAGGCCGTGGCCAGGACGATCGGCAGCCCGATCACGAGGAGGGCCAGGGCGAGGGCCGGGAACCACTCGGGCAGCCCGAAGTTGTCCACCAGCACGTCGACCACCTGCAACGCCACCCACGCTCCGACCACGTAGATGGAGAGCACCTGCCACAGGGAGCGGCGGTGCATCTCGTGGATGAGCTTCTCTAGACCGGACATGGCGCCGACGGAGGGAGGGCTCGCCCCCGGGAGGAGCGGACTCGGATCTTCCTACCCTGAAGATGCACGAGCGTACGGCTCGCCTGCAAGAAG
>CAZMPV010000439.1:0-2479 GCA_964567985.1 uncultured Gemmatimonadaceae bacterium | reverse complement strand
CCCGTGCATGAGGACTTCGCCGTACTTGTACCAGACCCTCGGGTCGTCCGGGTACGCCTCCGTGAGGACCCGGGAGCTGTCCGCTCCGGCCAACGCCCTCCGGGACACGGCCCAGGTGTAATTCGCCCTGACGAGCCTCCGATCCCGCTCGGGTAGCCGCCCGGAGAGGTCATACGCACTCCGATACGCCTCGAAGGGCCGACCTCTCGTTCGCTCGATCCAGACCGAGGTCGACCCCAGGCGCTCGTAGGCGAGGGCGAAGGTGCTGTCCGCCCGGATCGCCGCCCGGTAGTCCCGGGCCGCCTCCAGATACGCCCCGCCCCGGTAATGGCGCTCCGCCTCGAGATACGCCCGGAGCGCAGGGAGCGAGCTGGTGGTGATGCTGGCCAGGTCCACCGACGGAATCTCGTCCGCGCTCCGGGTCACCAGCAGGCCCAGCACCTCCCGGGTCAGCGTATCGGCGAGGACCATGACGCTGTCCGCGGATCCCCGGACCTCCACCTGCCCGAGACGCTCCTCCGAGCCGGCGTCGTGGACGCTGGCGGTGAGCCGGAGACCCGCGCCCAGGGAGACGGCGGATCCGACGACGGCATAGCGGGCTCCTACGGCACGAGCCACGTCGAGGGCCTCCCGGGTGCTGGCACCGCTTTCCTCCTCGCCCTGCCGCTCCTCCCAGGCGGCGAAGACGGTCCTGTCGGCGACGGCCCTGAGCCCCGCGGCCCCGTCCAGTCCCGGCGTCAGAAGCGAGACCATCCCGTCGCGCCATTCCTCGGCCCCGGCCCCGGAGACCTCGAAGGGAAGCACCGCCACGGTGTGCTCGGTGGAGCTCCCTCCTGCATTTTCTCCACCCGCCCCGAGAAGGTACCAGGCTCCCGCGCCCGCCGCGGCGACCAACCCGAGGAGCACCAGACCGGCGCCGGCCAGGTGGCTCGAAGACCCTCCCGCGGCGGAACGGGCGTCGGAGGCAGTCCGCACCGCCACCTCCCCCTCCTCGTCTCCCCAGTCCCGCTCCACTCCTTCGGGCGTGACCTCGAACGCCCAGGCCAGGACCAGCGCCAGGGGAAAGCCCAGCACCGAAAGGACCACCACGAAGTCCACCGTCCAGCCGGGAAAATCGAGCGCCGGGAAGAGGTAGTCCGCCACCTGCCAGACTCCGAAGGCGACCACCCCGTAGACGATGGCCGTGCGGTACACCTTCCGCCGCTTCAGCTCGGCCAGAAAGCGGCGGAGGCGAGCCACCGGATCACTCATCGCTGCCGCCCCCCGCTTCCGGAGCCCCGACGGCCCGCACCTCCTCCGGCACGCTGCCGTCGGGATTCAGCCCCACTTCCACGTTGGCCCGTCTCAGCAACGCCTCGTAGCGCGGGTCGTCCCGGAGACCCTCGAAGAAGGGGATGCTGCGGAGATCGAAGAGCTCCACCAGACCCCAGGAGGACTCCTCCTCGAGGGCGTCGAAGGCGGCGTCCTCGTCACCGAGCACCGCGTGGACCAGGGCCTGGAAGAGTGGGGCCCCTTCTTCCTGCAAGCGGGCCGCCAGCTCCCGGGCCCGGACCGTGTCGCCGGCCCGGGCGTGGGCCGCTCCCATGGCGCCCAGGGCGAGGGCTCTGGCGAACGAGCCTTCCGAGCTCTCCTCCAAGCCCCGCCGGATCGCCGTCATCGCTTCCTCCCGCCGACCCCCGTCCAGGAGGATGAGCCCCTCATCCACACGAGCGACAGCGTATCCGGGCTCCAGGGAGGCGGCCCTGCGAACGTGTTCGAGCGCACGCTCGCTCGGCCCCTCGGTCCACCAGTAGACCCATCCGAGCAGAAGGTGGGGCAGCGGCAAGTGAGGATCGAGCTCCACCGCGCGCCTGGTTCCGGCCAGGGCGCGCTCGGATCGACCGAGGGCCCCGTTGAGCTCGGCGAGCCAGAGGTGGGCCTGGGCATAGCTCGGCCTCAGGTCCACCGCCTTCTCCAGCGCCCGGAGGGCCGCCGCGAAGTTCGGATCCGAGGTCCGATTCAGATTTACGAAGCCGAACGACGCCTGGCTCTCCGCCAGATCCGGGGCGAGCTCCACGGCCCTGCGGGCGGCCGCCGCAGCCGCCGGGTACAGGGTGTCGGGAGCCCCGTGGCCGTAAAAGGCCAGGAGCGAGACGGCATCCGCCATCCCGCTCCAGGCCAGGGCGTAGGCCGAGTCCCGCTCGATCGCCTGCTCGAAGAGCTCGAGTCCCTGCCGCAAACCCTCCTCCGTTCGCCGATCCAGGAGGGTCCTGCCCTGCACGTAGAGCCTGTACGCCTCCAGGTTCTCCGTCGGCCGCCGGTCGACCCGCGCCTCCTCGTCCGACGTGAGCCGGGCCTCCAGCGAGCGGGCGATCCGCCTGGTGATCTCGCTCTGGAGCGCGAAGACGTCCTGGGCCGTGAGGTCGCGCCGGTAGGTGTCGGCCCAGGCGTGGGTGTCCGAGCGGGGGTCGATGAGCTGGGCGTTCACCTGGATCCCGTC
>CAZMPV010000438.1:0-2482 GCA_964567985.1 uncultured Gemmatimonadaceae bacterium | reverse complement strand
CGCACTCCACGGAGAAGTCGGCCCGGTCGGACTCCATCTCCCGGGGCTCCAGGATCCGGATCGCCTGCCAACCCTCGTAGGAGAACCCCTCGCCTCCCAGCCGCCAGGTTGTCTCGACGTCCTTCGATCCGGGCTCCTCGAAGTGGAGCGTCTGGACGGGCGCGGAGGCGCCGTCGCTCCGGAGGAAGCGGTACGTCACCGTCCCGGAGCCGCCGATGGCGGAGATCCGGCCCGAGAACTCGATGGTGACGGGGCACGGGCCCCGGTGCTCGAAGGGGTCGGCTCGCAGGAGCGTCTCGATTACCCGGAATCCCTCTTCTTCCTCCGGCTCCGGCTCGGCAGGTGCCTCCTCCTGCCCCTGCTCCGGCTCAGGTGCGTCGGGAGACGAGGCTCCGGTGTCTTCTTCCTGAACCACCGTCGTACCGGCGTCGGCTCCCGAGGGCCCCTCGGGGCCGTGGTAGGAGAGGTGGATGCCGAGCCCGGTGATCAAGAGCACCCCACCCAGGACGCCCGACGCCACGCGCCCTCTCGGATCGGGCTCGATCTTCCCGCTGACCTTACCCACCACGGCGATGCCCAGAAAGGCGATCCCGGCCACCACCAGGAGGATGTCGGCGGGGGTGTCCAGGATAGCTGCGATGATGTCTTCCACGGTGGGTTCCTCGCGTCGAACCTGTGACGTGGCGGACTGGAAGGAGGGCGTCTACTAAGATGCAACCCTGGTCCGGCCGCCGTCCAGCACCGCGAGCCGGCGTGTCGAGACCCGAAAGCCGACGGGGACGGAAAGGCTCCGGCCGCGGCCGCTGCGCTAACCGAGCGGATCCCCTGCCGGCCGGAGCCGTACAAGGTGGCACGGACCCGGCTCCCTCCGGGCCGCCCGCTTCCGTTATCTTTCCAGGCTGTCGGAGAAGCGCTCCCGGGGCCGCGCCCGGTGCGGCCGACGCTCCACGCCCAGAGAACCGCAGGCCACGACCGAATGCAGATCCGCAATATCGCCATCATCGCCCACGTGGACCACGGGAAGACCACCCTGGTGGACCACATGCTTCGCCAGGCGGGCGTCTTCCGGGAGAACGAGGACGTCCAGGATCGGGTCATGGACTCGAACCCCCTGGAGCGGGAGCGGGGGATCACGATCCTGTCGAAGAACACCTCGCTTCGGTGGGACGGCACGAAGATCAACATCGTGGACACGCCGGGGCACGCGGACTTCGGCGGCGAGGTCGAGCGGATCCTCCGGATGGTGGACGGCGTCCTGCTGCTGGTGGACGCCGCCGAGGGACCCATGCCCCAGACCCGGTTCGTGACCCGGAAGGCCCTGGAGCTGGGACTCCAGCCGGTGGTGGTCATCAACAAGGTGGACCGCTCCGACGCCCGGCCCGACCAGGTCCACGACGAGGTCCTGGAGCTCTTCATGGAGCTCGAGGCCGACGACCACCAGCTCGACGCTCCCTTCCTCTACGCCTCGGGTCGGGAGGGTTGGGCCAGGGAGGACCTCGACGAGCACGGCGGCGACCTCCGGCCGCTCTTCCACACGATCGTCGACGCGGTCCCGCCCCCGGAGGTGGACCGGGACGGCCCCTTCCAGATGCTGGTCTCGACCCTGGACTACTCGCCCTACGTCGGCCGGATCGCCATCGGTCGGATCGAGCGGGGTCGGGTCCGGGTGGGCCGGACCGTGGCTCTGCTCCCCTTCGGCGAGCCGGGCATGGTGCCGGAGGAGAAGGCCGAGGAGGCGAAGGTGGTGAAGCTCTTCGGCTTCGAGGGCCTCCAGCGGGTGGAGGTCGAGGAGGCCGCCGCCGGCGAGATCGTGGCCCTGGCCGGCCTGGAAGGCGTGGAGATCGGCAAGACGCTGGTCGATCCCGAGCACCGGGAGCGGCTCCGGGGCATCGCCGTGGAGGAGCCCACCCTCTCGGTGGACTTCACGGTGAACAACTCCCCCTTCGCCGGGCAATCGGGGAAGTACGTCACCACGCGCCAGCTCCGCGAGCGGCTCCGGAAGGAGCTGGAGAAGAACGTGGCGCTCCGGGTGGAGGACACGGACCAGCCCGACACCTTCACCGTGAGCGGGCGGGGAGAGCTCCACCTCACCATCCTCATGGAGACCATGCGCCGCGAGGGCTACGAGTTCCAGGTCTCCCGGCCCCGGGTCATCACCCGCAGGGACGACGACGGCCTCAAGGAGCCCTATGAGGAGGCCGTGGTGGAGGTCCCCTCGGACATGGTGGGCACCGTCATCGAGAAGATGGGCCCCCGGAAGGGTGAGATGACCGAGATGCGCCCCATGGGCGAATCGGGTACCACGCGGCTGCGCTTCTCCATCCCGGCCCGGGGCCTCTTCGGCTACCGTTCCGAATTTCTCACCGACACCCGGGGCGAAGGGATCCTGCACCACAACTTCGACCGCTGGGGCCCCTGGGCCGGCGAGCTCAAGGGGCGCTCCCGGGGCGTGCTGGTGGCGGACCGCCAGGGCGTGGCCGTG
>CAZMPV010000437.1:0-2490 GCA_964567985.1 uncultured Gemmatimonadaceae bacterium | reverse complement strand
ACTACTACTCGGTGGCCGGCTGCGAGAGCGCGTACCTGGCCTTCGACCCCGACGACCCCCGCTACATTCTGGGCAACTGCTACCAGGGGCTCCTCGATCGCTGGGATCGGCGGACCGGCCGGACGAAGCCGGTGCAGCCCTATCCGTACCTGGGACTGGCCGTGAACCCGGTGGAGCACCCCTACCGCTTCAACTGGAACGCCCCGGTGGTCACCGACCCCCACGACCCGTCGGTGACCTACTTCGCCGGCAACGTCGTCTTCCGCACCGACGACTGGGGACAGAGCTGGGAGGAGATCTCTCCGGACCTGACCCGGGACGAGGAGGAGAAGCAGGGGCCCGGGGGCGCCCCGATCACGAACGAGGGGGCCGGCGGCGAGGTCTACAACACGATCATGTACCTGGAGCCTTCCCCCGCCGAGGAGGGGCTCCTCTGGGCCGGGAGCGACGACGGCCTGATCCACGTGACCCGGGACGGCGGCGGGAGCTGGCAGGACGTGACGCCCGAGGGGTTGGACGAGGGGATGATCAACTCCATCGAGGCGTCGCCCCACCAGGCGGGGAAGGCGTACGCCGTCTTCACCCGCTACAAGTTCAACGACTTCACCCCCCACATCTACCGGACCGACGACTACGGCGAGAGCTGGACCCGGGTCGCCGACGGCATCGAGAAGCCCGGGGCGTGGGTCCGGGTCGTGCGCGAGGACCCGGAGCGTGAGGGGCTCCTCTACGCCGGGACCGAGGTGGGGATGTACATCTCCTACGACGACGGCCGCTCCTGGGAGCCGTGGCAGCTCAACTTGCCGGTCGTGCCGGTCACGGACCTGACGGTCCACCGGGGCGACCTGGTGGCCTCGACCCAGGGCCGGGCCTTCTGGATCCTCGACGACCTGGCCCCGGTCCGCCAATGGCGGGCGTCGGTCGCCGACGGCGACGTCCACCTCTTCAGACCCCAGGAGACCGTCCGGGTCCAGTGGGGCGGGGGCTTCGGCGGCGGCGGCGCCCGAACCGGGGAGAACCCGCCCAGCGGCGTGCCGATCCATTTCCACCTCTCGGAGGTCCCCGACACGCTCCTGACCCTGGAGATCCTCACCCCCGCCGGCGAGGCGGTCCGGACGTACGCCAGCGACCCCGAGGCCGCCGGTGGCGAGAAGGTCGAGGAGCTGGGCGAGCTCCGATCCGGGCTGAACCGGGTCGTGTGGGACTTCCGGCACGAGGACCTGACCGCCCCCGACGACCTGACGGTCTTCGGCAGCACCGCGGGCCGCGTGGCGGTGCCCGGCGCCTACCAGGTGCGGCTCTCGGTCGGGGGCACGGTGGCCACCACCGACGTCCGGATCGTCCAGGATCCCCGCTGGGACGCCACCGACGCCGAGCACCGGGAGCAGGACCGGTTCGTGGCCCGGGTTCACGAGATGATCGAGGAGCTCTACCGCTCCGTGGACCGGGCGGACCGGCTCCGCGACCAGATCTCGGCCGCGGTGGAGCGGGCCCGGGAGGTGGAAGGGGCGGACACGGTCGTGGCGGCGGGCTCGGACCTCCTCGACGCCCTGGACGAGTGGAAGTCGACGGTCGTCCAGCCCCGGACCACCAACTTCCAGGACATCATCAACTTCGAGAACAAGCTCGACGCCCAGATCATCCACCTGGCCAGCTCCGTCGACGGGACCGAGCCTCCCGTCACGGAGGGCTCCCGGGAGCGGCTCCCCGACGTCGAAGAGGCGTGGGAAGAGCGCAGCGCCGCTTTCGACGAGCTGATCTCCAGGGTCCAGGCCTTCAACCGCCTGGTCCGGGAGGCCGGCGTCCCGGCAGTGGTCGGCGGCGGCTGACCCGCATATCTTGTCGAGGCGTACGGTTGCCGCGAGAACAACTGTCGAGATCGGGTGCCCGTTCCGGGCCCCTCCGACCTGCCAACGAACCAAGCCGAGGTCGAACCATGCGTGAGCTGACCGGGGGACTCCTGACGGCGATCGTTCTCTCCGTCCTTCTGACCGCCGTTCCGGCCGCAGCCCAGACCGGGACCCTGACCGGGACGGTCCGGGACGCCGAGACCAACGAGCCCGTGGAAGACGCGGCCGTGCAGGTGCTCGGGGCCGCGGGTGCCCAGGCCGGCGGCGTCTTCACCAACGCCCAGGGCCGCTACAGCATCACCGTCGAAGCCGGCACGTACTCGGTGGTGGCGTCGATGCTCGGCCGCGGGACGGTCCGGACCGACGGCGTGAGCGTCGCGGCGGGTGAGACCCGGACCTTGGACTTCCACCTCTCCACCACCGCCTTCCTCCTGAACCCGATGATCGTCACGGCCTCCCGACGCGAGGAGAAGGCCCTGGACGCCCCGGCGTCGGTCTCGATCGTGGGCGCCGAGCGGATCCAGGAGGAGCCGGGCCTCACGCCGGTGGAGCACGTGAAGGGGATGAAGGGCGTGGACATCGCCCAGACCGGCCTCACCTCGAGCAACGTCGTCACCCGGGGCTTCAACAACGTCTTCTC
>CAZMPV010000436.1:0-2494 GCA_964567985.1 uncultured Gemmatimonadaceae bacterium | reverse complement strand
CCGGGTCGACCGCTCAGAGCCTCGACCTGCTCCGAACCGACCGCCGGGAGCCTCGATCCGGGCCGCCTCGGCCGGGGCCCGGGTGGTAGCGGGACGACGGCACTCCGGAACAGCCCCCGAAGCGCCACGGGACGCTTCAGCCCATTCCGGGCATCGAAGGCGAATCGAGAATCGAGAGTCGCGGGTTTCTAGCGGCCCGCCCCCCGCCGCAGCGCCCGTCCGCCGCTCGCGCCGGTCAGCTCCCCGTCGTCGATCGTCACGACCCCGTTCACCCACATGAAGTCGATGCCCTCGGCGTAGCGCATCGGCTCCTGGAAGGTGGCCCGGTCGGTGAGCCGCTCCGGGTCGAAGAGGACCAGGTCGGCCAGCATGCCCGGGGTCACCCGGCCCCGCTCGTGGAGCCCCAGGCGGTTCGCCGCCAGCGACGTCATGCGCCGGACGGCCTCCTCGAGCCGGATGACGCTGTCCTGGCGGACGTACTTCGCGATCACCCTGGGGAAGGCGCCGAAGGCCCGGGGGTGGGCGGCCTGGGCGGTCTCGGGGTTCACCGGGCTGGCGTCGGTGTCGATCATGACCCAGGGGCGACGGAGCGCGGCGTGCTTCTGGGCCTCGTTCATGCTGAGCGGGTTCACGTAGGTCCGGCCGGCCTGGACCAGCCGGAAGAACATCCGCCACGGGTCTTCACCGAGGTGCTCGGCCGCCTCGGCCAGGCTCATCCCCGACAGCTCGGAGGGCATCTCCTCGGGCACCCGGACCAGGAGCACGTCGTCCCAGTCGCTGCCGACCCAGCGATACCAGTTCTCCCAGTCGGCGGTGGTCTCGATCTCCTCCCTCAGCTCGGCCCGGAAGTCGGCGTCCGAGAGGCGGCTGCGCAGGGCGTCGTCGCCCTGGCGGTAATGCCGGGGATGGATGAAGGAGCCCAGGCCGATGCCGTTCCTCAGGTACGGGTAGATGTCGGCGGTCACGTCCATCCCCGTGGCCCGGGCCGAGTCGATGAGCGCCAGGGCCCGGTCCATGAGCGGCCAGTTCTCCTCGCCGGCGGCCTTGAGGTGGTAGATGTGGACCGGCACGCCGGCCCGCTCGCCGATGGTCAGCGCCTCCCGGATCGCCTCGAGCACCGCGAAGCTCTCGTTCCTCATGTGGGTGAAGTAGGCGCCGCCGTGCTCGCCGGCCACGCTCGCCAGCTCCACCAGCTCCTCGGTGGAGGCGTAGACCGCCGGCGGGTAGATCAGCGAGGTCGAGAGCCCCACCGCACCGTCCTCCATCGCCTCCCGGACCAGCTCCTTCATCTCCTCCATCTGGTCCGGGGTCGGCTCCACGTCCTCCTCGCCCAGGACGATCCGGCGCACCTGGGTCGCCCCCACGTCGTGGATCACGTTCAGGGGGATGCCTTCCCGCTCCAGGATGGCGAAGTACTCTTCGTACGTCCGCCAGGTGACCGAGTCGCCGTCGGCGGTGACCTCGGGGGTGTCCTGGGTCTCGGCCGACTGGGGAGCGGCCGAGCCGCCCTCGCCGGAGAGGTACGTGGTGATGCCCTGCCGGAGCTTGCTCTCGGCGCTGGGCGGGTCGGTGATCAGGTTGGTGCTGCTCTGGCCCATCATGTCGATGAAGCCGGGAGCCAGGACCCGGTCGGCGGCATCGATCGTGCGACCGGCATCCCGGCCGTCCAGGTCGCCGATCGCGGCGATGCGGTCGCCCCGCAGCCCCACGTCGGCCCGGTACCAGGGGTTGCCCATGCCGTCCACGACCCGGGCGTTCGTGATCAGGACGTCGAAGGGAGCGGCGTCCGCCCGGTCGCCCTCCGGCGTGTCGGGGGCGCAGGCGGCCACCAGGGCGGCCCCGACGATGGGGACCAGCAGGGCGCGAAGGGCCCCTTCCGCGGTGGGGCGGAATCGGGTGGGGAGGCTCGGCAGGGTCATGGGCGCTCTCCAGGAGTTCTGTCGGGCGACGATGGACGTCGGCGGCTGCCTGACTTTACGACCCCCCTGCCCTCCCAGTCGAGCCCTCCGCCAGAACGCAATCGGGGCGGCCCGATACGCCGGACCGCCCCGAACTGCGCGCTACCAGAATGCGACCGGGACTACCGCACCACCCTCACGACATCGGAGCCCGTGATGGCGCCGCCGCCCACGGTGGCGCCGCTGACGAAGAGCTCGGTGGTCGAGCTCGTGAGGTCGTCGTTGGCCGTGAGCTCCCGGATGCTGAAGTGGAGCATCAGGTCCAGGTCGCCGTCGTCGTCCACGTCCTCGAGCGACGCCTGCAGCCGGCCCGATCGGCCCTGGCTCGCGACCGACGTGTCGTTGCCGTCGTCGTCGCCCAGGGTCACGGTGGAGGCGTCCACGTCCGCGGCGTCGAAGTCGTCGGTGGTGAGGATCGCCACGGGCAGCGTGCCCCGGGACCGGGTGTTCACCGGGTTGGTGTCGCTGCCCGGCTTGATGTCCACCTCCACGGGGATCGCCCCGCTGACCAGGAGGTGGACGTGGTCGATCTCGAC
>CAZMPV010000435.1:0-2495 GCA_964567985.1 uncultured Gemmatimonadaceae bacterium | reverse complement strand
GCCGGCTCCCGCATGGGCGACGTGACCCGGGTCTACCAGGAGGCGTACCTCCGCCGGGGCGGGCGGCTGCCGGTCCGGGCGGTGGTCTACGACGGCTGGTACCGCTCCGGCGATCCCGAGGGCCTGGGTGACCCGGGAGCGATCCGGGAGCGGGTGGACGCCCTGGGATTCCACGCCCTGGGTGACGACTTCCTCCGGGTCCGGGGCGCCAAGTCGTCGATGGACGGGGGGATGGGATCCCGGAGCGCCGCCGTCTCCGAGCCGTACCTTCCCGTCCCGGAGGACCCGCTCGGCGCCGAGAACCGGGGCGCGCTCCGGGAGCCCTCCTTCGAGCGGTCGATGGCCCAGTATCGGGCCCTGGCCGACCACGGCTGGGAGATCCACACCCACGCCATCGGAGACCGGGCGATCAACCGGGTCGTGGACGTCTACAAGCCGCTGCTGGACAGCCTCCGGGCCGCCGAGCCCGACCGGGAGCACCGGTGGAGCATCATCCACCTCTACCAGCCCGACGAGCCGGGAAACTCGGTCGTGGAGGAGATGGCCGAGTACGACATCATCGCCGCCATCAACCCGGCGAACCTCTACTACGAGGGGGAGTCCTTCCTCCGGAACGTGGGCCCCGAGCGGATGGCCCGGCACACCCCCTACCGGACCCTCCTCGACGCGGGCGTGGTGATGGCGTCGGGCTCCGACTATCCCAACAACCCGCCGGACCCCTGGATCGGGATCTTCCAGATGACGACCCGCCGCATCCAGGGCCACGACACGGTCTACGGCGAGGGCGAGACGATCTCGCTGGAGGATGCCCTGCGCACCTTCACGATCAACGGGGCCCACCTCACCTACGACGAGGATCGCCGGGGCTCGATCACGCCCGGTATGTACGCCGACCTCGTCGTCCTGGACGCCGCCCTGGGCTCCGTCGAGCCGAGGGAGCTCGAGACCATGGCCGAGCGGGTGCTGCTGACGCTGGTCGGGGGCGAGGTGGCCTTCCGGGCGGAGGGCTTCGAGCCCTGAGCGGAGGTCACCGCCGGGGCTTCCGGGCTGCGGGCGGCTCGTCCTGAAACCCGACCGACCACGCCCCTCGTAGGGCGGGCCGAGACCGAACGCTCGCTCCGTCCGAGCTCCGACCATGCTCCGAGCCACCCTGAAGGCGATCCTCCGACGCCTCGTCCGCAACCCCGGCTTCACCGCCCTCACCCTGGGAACCCTGGCCCTGGGCATCGGCGCCAACGTGGCGATCTTCACCGTCGTGAACGGCGTCCTCCTGGAGCCGCTTCCGTACCCGGAGGCCGGCGAGCTCGTGGACGTCCGCCACACCGTCGAGGGGATGGACGTCGAGCAGGCGCCCCAGTCGGTGGGAAGCTACACGCTCTATCGGCGGGAGAACCGGGTCTTCGAGGACATCGGCCTCTACGACGAGCGGGGCTGGACGCTGGACGGGAGCGCGGGTGAGCCCGAGCGGGTGTCGGTGGTCCGGGCGACGGCGTCGCTCTTCGGCGTTCTCGGGGTCGGGCCGGCCCGGGGACAGGGGATTCGGGAGGAGCACGTCCGTCCGGGCGGCGAGGACGTGGCGGTCCTCAGCCATGGGCTCTGGCAGAGGCGCTTCGGTGGTGATCCCGGCGTCCTCGGTCGGACGATCCGGCTGAACTCGGTGCCGTACGTGGTGACCGGGATCATGCCGGAGGGGTTCTCGTTCCCCGACGAGGACACGGACCTCTGGGTCCCCATCGAGATCGCCCCGGAGGACCTTTCACAGGTGAACTTCAGCTACTTCTCGGTGGCCCGGCTCCGGCCGGGGGTGACCGCCGAGGGCGCCGAGCGTGACCTGGCCCGGATCATCCCGGACCTGCCCCGGGCGTTCCCGGGTGAGCTGACCGACGCGCTGCTCGAGCAGGTCGGCATGCGGCCCTGGGTCCGGCCCCTCAAGGAGGCGGCCGTGGGCGACGTGGAGGAGGCCCTCTGGATCCTCCTGGGGACGGTGGGCTTCGTGCTCCTCATCGCCTGCGCGAACGTGGCCAACCTCTTCCTGGTCCGGGCCGAGGGCCACCAGCGGGAGTGGGCGGTCCGGACCGCGATCGGCGCCGGCCGGGGCGACCTGGCCCGGCACTTCTTCGCCGAGAGCGTGAGCCTCGGGCTCGTCGGGGGTCTCCTCGGCCTGGGCATCGCCTGGGGCGGGGTTCGGGGCCTCCTGGCCCTGAGCCCGGGAACGATTCCCCGGGTCTCGTCGATCGGCCTGACGCCCGAGGTGCTCGCCTTCGCCGTCGGGGTCTCGATCCTGGCGGGGCTCCTCTTCGGCGTCGTGCCCCTCCTCCGCCTCGGGCGCCTGGACGTGCCCGCGGCGCTCAAGGAGGGGGGGCGCGGCGGCTCGGGGAGTCGGGGGACCCAGCGGGCCCGGACCGGGCTCGTCGTGGGCCAGGTCGCCCTGGCACTGGTCCTCCTGACCGGGAGCGGCCTCCTGGCCCGGACGTTCTGGAGCCTCCGCAGCGTCG
>CAZMPV010000434.1:0-2496 GCA_964567985.1 uncultured Gemmatimonadaceae bacterium | reverse complement strand
GACAAGATGAGCCAGGAGAAGGTGAAGCTGCTCCGGGCCTTCGGCGCCGAGGTGGTGATCACCCCGACCGCGGTCCCTCCCGATCACCCCGAGCACTACCTGCAGAAAGCGAAGGCGATCGCCAAGAAGACGCCCGGGGCGATCCTGGCGGACCAGTTCTACAACCAGGCGAACCCCGAGGCCCACTACGAGACGACGGGCCCCGAGATCTGGGAGCAGACCGGGGGCGCGGTGACCCATTTCGTCGCCGGCGCCGGCACCGGCGGGACGATCTCGGGGGTGGGGAAGTACCTGAAGGAGAAGGACGACGACGTCCGGATCGTGGGCTCGGATCCCGACGGCTCCATCGTGGCGCACTACTTCCACACCGGCGAGATGATCGAGGGTCACCCCTACAAGGTCGAGGGCGTCGGCGGCGACAAGATCCCCGACGCCCTCTGGCTCGACTACGTGGACGACTTCCGGACCGTGCCGGACCGGGACGCCTTCGTCATGGCCCGGCGCCTGGCCCGGGAGGAGGGGCTCTTCGTGGGCGGCTCGGCCGGGATGCTCGTCCAGACCGCGGTGGAGGTGGCCAGGGAGGTGGACGACCCGGACGCCCTGGTCGTCACGGTCCTCTGCGACTGGGGCGAGCACTACCTGAGCAAGGTCTTCGACGAGGAGTGGATGCGCACCAACGACTACCTGCCCCGGGAGCGCCGGAGCGTCCACGAGCTCATGGAGCGGAAGGAGCGGGAGCTTCCCGCGCTGCTGACCGTCGAGCCCCACGAGCCGATCCGGAACGCCCTCTCCCAGATCACCACCCACGGCGTGAGTCAGCTCCCGGTGGTCCTGGACGGGGAGTGCGTGGGCTCGGTCACCGAGGCGGAGCTCATGGCCCTGGTCATCGAGGACCCGGAGCGGCTCGACGAGGAGGTGGAGGACGTCATGGCGGCGCCCTTCCCGGTCCTGGACAGCCACGTGGACGCCGAGGAGGTGAACCACCTCCTGACCCGGGAGAACGCCGCCGTCCTGGTCCGGGAGGAGGGCGAGCTCCACGGGATCCTCACCCGCTACGACGTGGTGCGGCACCTGACGGGGATGGGCGGATGAAGGTCGGCGTCCTCATGGGAGGGGCGTCGGAGGAGCGGGACGTCTCCCTGGCCTCGGGGGCCCAGGTGGCCCGGGCCCTCCGGGAGGCGGGACACGACGTGGTGGCCATCGACACCACCCGGGGCGTCCTGGAGCGGGAGGAGGAGGAGCGGATCCTGGCCTCCGGCGTGGCGCCCACCGCCCCGGATCCCGGGTCCCAGGACCTCATGGAGACCGGCGATACCACCGCCCTGACCCGCCACGAGCGGGTCCGGGCCGCCGACGTCCTCTTCCCGGCGCTCCACGGGGGCGCCGGCGAGGACGGCACCCTCCAGGCCCTCCTGGACCTGGCCGGCGTGCCCTACGCCGGGAGCGGACGGATCGGCTGCACCCTGGCCATGGACAAGGACATCTCCAAGCGCCTCTTCCGGGACGCGGGGATCCCCACGGCGGACTGGATCACGGGCGAGGTCGAGCCCGCCGAGGCCGTCGAGCGCCTCGGCCTGCCCCTCATCGTCAAGCCGGCGGGCGGCGGCTCGACCCTCGGGCTCACCCTGGTCGGAGCCGAGGCCGGGATCCCGGACGCGGTGGAGCTGGCCCGGCGCTACGACGGACCGGTCATGTACGAGGCCTACGTCTCCGGCAGGGAGCTGACGGTCGGGGTCCTGGGCGACGAGGCGCTGGCCGTGGGCGAGATCATCCCCGCCCACGAGCTCTTCGACTACGAGTGCAAGTACCAGCCCGGGATGGCCGAGGAGATCTTCCCCGCGGAGATCTCCGACGCCCTGACCGAGGAGCTCCGGGCGCTGGCCCTCCGGGCCCACCGGCTCCTCCGCCAGCGGGACTTCTCCCGGATCGACTTCATCGTGGACGACGACGGCCGTCCCTGGTGCCTGGAGGGCAACGCCCTCCCGGGGATGACGTCCACGAGCCTCCTCCCCCAGTCGGCGGGCGCCCTGGGAATCTCGTTTCCGGAGCTCTGCGACCGGATCGTCCGGCTCGCCGTGGACCGGATCCGGGGGAACCAAGACGGTGGCGGGGGGGTTTTGTAGTGCCCATCATGGAGAGGCGGGTCCGGAGGGTCCGGACGCGCCTCCTCCGCGGGTCCCACTGAGACGACATGCGGCAGCGGATGCAGCAGATGTCCTTCGGCTTTCGCCTCACCCCCTGGGTGAAGCGTCTGCTGATCGCCAACACCGTCGTCTTCGTCCTCACCCTCATGATCGGGACCCGACTGGTCGCCGACTGGTTCGCCTTCCAGCCCGGCAGGCTCCTGACCCGTCCCTGGGGCGCCCTGACCTACATGTTCATCCACGGCGGCTTCTGGCACGTCGCCATCAACATGCTGGTCCTCTTCTTCTTCGGGCCGCCCCTGGAGAGCCGCTGGGGCTCCCGGGAGTTCATCAAGTTCTACCTGATCTGCGG
>CAZMPV010000433.1:0-2506 GCA_964567985.1 uncultured Gemmatimonadaceae bacterium | reverse complement strand
CCAGTTGCCCAGCCCCACGCAGACGTTCCGGAGCAGCCCCTTCCGGCGGGCCCGGCTGATCGCCGAGTCCGCGTACTCCCGCAGGAAGCCGTTCTCCGACATGGGAAGGAGGTGCTCGGCCAGCTCCACGAGCGTCGGCCCGTCGAGCTCAGGCTTCGCCGCGTACGCCTCCTCCGTGGTCTCCTCGGCGAACTTCACGTTCCAGGGGCAGACCTCCTGGCAGATGTCGCAGCCGTAGACCCGGTTGCCGATCAGGGGCCGTAGCTCCCTGGGGATCGGGCCCCGGTGCTCGATCGTCAGGTAGGAGATGCAGCGCCGGGCGTTCATGACCGGGGCGCCGTCGTCGTTCCGGCCGAGAAGCGCGTCGGTGGGACACGCTTCGAGACAGGCCGAGCAGGTGCCGCAGTGGTCTTCCACCGGCTCGGCGTCGGAGTCGAGATCCAGGTCCAGGAGCAGCACGCCCAGGAAGAAGTAGGAACCCTTCCGGGGGTGGATCATCATGGTGTTCCTGCCGAACCAGCCGATGCCGGCCCGCCGGGCGAGCTCCCGCTCCAGGATCGGGCCGGTGTCGACGTAGACCCGACCCGCCACCTGCCGGTCGCCTTCGGCCCGGATCCACTCCAGGAGCTCCTCGAGGCGCTCCTCGACGACGTGGTGGTAGTCCTCGCCCCGGGCGTAGCGGGCGACGACGGCCCGGGAGGGGTCGTCCGGGACGCCCTCCGGGTCCTCCCGGTAGTACTGGTGGGCGACGACGACCGCCGAGCGGACTCCCTCGAGCGTGCGCTCCAGCTCCATGCGCCGTCGGACGGCGTCCTCCCGGGCCAGCCAGCCCATCTCGCCGTGGTGGCCCTCCTCGAGCCAGCGCCGGTAGAACTCCTCGTGGTCGCTCGGGTGTACGCCGGCGACCCCGGCGAGCTCGAAGCCGAGCTCCTCGGCCTTCCCGGTGACCGCCCGGGCCGTGACCTTCCGGGGGCGTATGGCGTCGGCGTCCGTCATCGTCCTGGGAATACCCCCGTCCCGGAGGGGCCGTTCGGCGCCCGCCCTGCTCATTCCTCGTCCAGCAAGGCTGCGTCCACCTGGTAGGTGCGGCCCTTCCATTCGACCGTCGTCCCCCGGCGCCAGCTCCGGAGGAAGATCCAGCCGGTGACGGCGGAGCCCAGGGGATAGAGGAGCCCCCAGGCCCGGCCGATGCGCATCTGGTGGGCGGCGCCGGCCCAGAAGAGGACGCTCAGGCCCACCGCGACCCCGCTCCACAGCGTCAGGCCGACTCCCCCGACCCCGGCCAGGGACAGGCCCAGGGCGAGGGGCGGCGCGAGCCAGAGACCGGCGCCGATGAGGAACATGACCGGGAGCGCGACGCTCCGGACGCCTCGAGGAAGCGTCTGGAGGGAGGCGATGGCCAGGTTCTTCGACCACCCCTCGACCATATGGCCCAGGGAGCGGTACATGCGGGTGGCCAGGGCGTCCTCGGCTTCCCGGACCGAGAGCCGGTGGCCGGCCCGGCAGAGGAGCTGGGCCAGGCGCAGGTCCTCGACGACCTCGCCCTTCAGGGCCCGGTGGCCGCCCACGTCCTCGTACGCCTCGCGGTGGAGCATCACGTACTGTCCGCTGGCGATCGCGTCCCGGCACTCGCCGGGCCCGACGGGCCGCCTCAGATCGGGAAAGCGGAAGGCGATCAGCGTGAAGACCTGGGGCATGACGAGCTTCTCCCAGAAGCTCCGGAGGATCTGGCGCCCCACCACCGTCACTCCGGCGGCCCCGTCCTCCTCCAGGGCCCGGACCGCCCGGGCCAGGAGGTCGGGCCCGTGGACGGTGTCGGCGTCGGTGAAGAGGACGACGTCGCCCCGGGCGCGGCGATAGCCCTGCCAGCACGCCCAGGGCTTGCCGAGCCACCCGTCCGGGAGGGGCTCGCCGTCCACGACCTCGACGCGGGTGGCGTTGTGCGGCTCCACCTGCCGGGCCAGGGCGCCGGTGTCGTCGTCGCTCCGGTCGTCCACCACGACGATCTCGAAGTCCGGATACCGGAGGGCGGCCAGTGAAGCGACGCAGCTTTTGATCGTGTCGGCTTCGTTCCGGGCGGGGACCACGATCGAGACCGAGGGCGGGTCGGTCCTCTCTTCACCGCTCCGGGGCAAAGTCCTGGGGCGCTTCACGGCGAAGGCGCCGAAGAGGAGCACGGCGACCCAGGGAAGCGTCAGCAGCAGGGGAAGCGTCACGGGATCCGGCTCGGTTGTGGGGGGCCGTCGGCGGCGGTAGTCTAGGAGTCCGATCGGAAAGGTGGGTGGGCCGCGCGCAGGGGTCTTGCGAGGCTCAGACAAGGAAGGACGACGATAGCGATGCCAAAGCATCGGAGAGGAGTTCTGACGCAGTATGAGTCCGCAACCCCCCTGCGCCCTTCGGGTTGGGGCGGCACGGGGCCGTCTGCGTTGTTGGCGCTCCTCGACGTAGCGGACGGCTATGCCTTCGGAGCGCCGCCTAGCAGCCAGCCCCGTGGCGCTCCCAACGC
>CAZMPV010000432.1:0-2511 GCA_964567985.1 uncultured Gemmatimonadaceae bacterium | reverse complement strand
CGGCGGCGATCGCCATGGCCCGGCCCAGGAGGTTGTCGATGGCCAGGACCACGTCCGTGAAGAGGAAGACGCCGTCGGGAAGCCCGAGGTCGTCGGGGGGCGGATCGGGAAGATCCTCGATCTGGCGCACCACGTCGTACCCGAAGTACCCTACGGCTCCGCCCCAGAAGCGAGGCAGCTCCGGGGCGGGGACCGGAGTCCGGGCCCGGAGGCGGGCGTCCAGGTCGGAGAGGGGGTCGTCGGTCTCGACCTCCTCCCAGCCGGCGTCGGGGGTCCACCACTCGACCCGGCGCCCCCGCATGCGCCAGACCGCGGCGGGTCGGGAGCCCAGGAAGGTGTAGCGGGCCCACTGCTCGCCTCCCACCACCGACTCCAGGAGGAAGCCGAAGGGGGGGCGAGCCAGCTTCGCGTAGGCGGTCACCGCCGTGTCCACGTCGAAGAGGAATTCCCTCCAGACGGGCACGACGCCGCCCCGGGCGGCCCGCTCACGGAAATCGTCGAACGTCGGTAGAAGCCGCATTGAGCCGAGAATGTCCCGAGCCGCAGACCCCGCGTCAACTCCGATCCTCGCCGTCGATACCGGCGGCACGTTCACCGACCTCCTCCTTCTGGACGGGGACGAGCTCCGGACGCTGAAGGTCCCGTCCACGCCGGCGGACCCGGCCGACGCGGTCCTGGAGGGCGCGGAGCGGATCTCCGAGGGCCGGCGCTACGGACTCCTCCTCCACGGCTCCACGGTGGGCACGAACGCCCTCCTGGAGCGAAAGGGGGCCCGGGTCGCCCTGATCACGAATCGGGGCTTCGAGGACGTGATCGAGATCGGCCGCCAGAACCGGCCCCAGCTCTACGCCCTGGTGGGCCACCGCCCCCCGCCCCTGGTGGAGCGGGGCGACCGGATCGGGATCTCCGGCCGGATCGGCCCGGAGGGCGAAGAGCTCCAGCCCCTGGACGACGAGGAGCTCGCCGGCCTCGCCGGAGCGGTGGGCGACGCCGAGGCGGTGGCCGTGGTCCTGCTGCACTCCTACGCGAACGGCGAGCACGAGGAGCGTGTCGCGGCCGCTCTGGCCGACGTGGAGGCCCCGGTCTCGGTCTCCTCCCGGCTCCTCCCCGAATACCGGGAGTACGAGCGGGCGTCCACGACGGTGGTCAACGCCTACATCGCCCCGATCATGTCCCGCTACCTGGGCCGGCTGGACCGGGAGACCGGCGACGCCCGGGTCCGGATCATGGGATCCAACGGCGGGGCCCTGCCCGTGGAGCGGGCGATCCGCGAGCCGGTCCACACGGTGCTCTCGGGACCGGCCGGCGGGGTCGTCGGCGCCCGGGCCTGGGCCGAGCGAGCGGGCCACGAGCGGGTGATCACCCTGGACATGGGCGGCACGTCGACCGACGTCTCGCTGTCGCCGGGCGAGCTCCTCCACACCCGGGAGTTCGAGATCGCCGACCAGCCGGTGGCCGTGCCGGTCATCGACATCCACACCGTGGGCGCCGGCGGCGGCTCCCTGGCCCGCCTCGACCCGGGCGGGGCGCTGAGGGTCGGGCCCCGGAGCGCCGGCGCCGACCCAGGCCCGATCTGCTACGACCGGGGGGGCACCGGAGTGACCGTCACCGACGCCCACGTCTGGCTCGGCCGACTGCCGCCGGACGCCTTCCTCGGCGGAGAGCGGCGCCTGGACCGGGACGCGGTGGAGGCCCCCCTGACCGAGCTGGCGCGTGGCCTGGACGCCCGGCCCGAGGACGCGGCCCGGGGCATCCTCTCGGTGGCGAACAGCGCCATGGAGCGGGCGCTGCGGGTCATCTCGGTGGAGCGGGGCTACGACCCCTCGGACTTCGCCCTGGTGGCCTTCGGCGGCGCCGGCGGTCTCCACGCCGCCGAGCTCGTCGAGCGCCTCGGGGCGGCCCGGGCCATCGTCCCCCCCGATCCCGGGCTGCTGTCGGCCTACGGCATGCTCGCGGCACCGGTGACCCGGGAGGTCTCCCGGACCGTGCTTCTCCGGACCGACGAGGAAGGTCACGACGAGGCGATGCGGCGCGCCTTCGAAGAGATGACCGGCGAAGCCGTGGAGGCCATGACCGCCGAGGGACACCCGGAGGAGGAGCTCTCGCTCAGCCACAGGGTGGACGCCCGTTACCGGGGCCAGAGCTTCGAGCTCCGGGTGCCGGCGGAGGGCTGGGCCGAGGCGTTTCACGAATCCCACCGGGAGCGCTACGGCTACGCCCGGGACGACACGGCCGTGGAGGCGGTCACGCTCAGGGCGGTGGCCCGGACTCCCGGCCCCCGGCTCCGGGCGCTGCGCCTGGAAGAAGCCGACGGCGCGCCACCCCTCGAAGCGACCCGGCTCTTCGTCGAAGACGCCTGGATCGAGGGCACCCGGGTCTGGCGGGAGGAGCTCCGGGCCGGTCACCGCCTCGAGGGGCCGGCCGTGGTCCTGGAGTACAGCTCCACCACCTGGGTCCCCCCGGGCTGGAGCTGCGACGTGGACGAATGGGGATGCCTTCACCTCGTGGGCG
>CAZMPV010000431.1:0-2514 GCA_964567985.1 uncultured Gemmatimonadaceae bacterium | reverse complement strand
AGCTCGCCGAGGGCCCGGCGCACCTCCTCTCCGATCGGCGGCTCCAGCCCGACCCGGAGGCCGGAGAAGTGCCGGAAGCGGGCGGCGTCCACGGCCTCCTGCAGGTCCATGTCGAAGACCAGCAGGTTCAGGAGGAGCTGGACGTGACCCTGGGGCTGCATCGAGCCGCCCATGACGCCGAAGGAGAGCCAGGGCTCGTCACCCCGGGTCACGAAGGCCGGAATGATGGTGTGGAAGGGCCGCTTGCCCGGAGCCACCCGGTTCGGATGGTCCTCCTCCATGGTGAAGCCCGCGCCCCGGTTCTGGAGCGCGAAGCCCGTGCCCGGCACCACGACGCCCGAGCCGAAGGCCGAGTAGATCGAGTTGATGAAGGAGATCATGTTCCCGTGGCGGTCCGCGGCGCTCAGGTAGATCGTCTCGCTGGCCGTGGCCGCCGGGCCGGGCTCGACCCGCTCGGCGGCGGTGTGGGCGTCCAGGAGCTGCCGGCGGCCCTGGACGTACTCCGGGTCCAGTAGGTCCTCGGGCGTCACCTCCATGTGCTCGGGGTCCCCCACGTACCGGTAGAGGTCCGCGTAGGCCAGCTTCTTGGCCTCGATCAGGTGGT
This sequence comes from uncultured Gemmatimonadaceae bacterium, assembly GCA_964567985.1. GTDB lineage: Bacteria > Gemmatimonadota > Gemmatimonadetes > Longimicrobiales > Gaopeijiaceae > CAZMPV01. The sequence continues at coordinate 1,910 of CAZMPV010000431.1, read as the reverse complement.
GGAGGTAAGGCGTGGAGTTGTGGCCCATCGCCTGGAGCTCGTAGGGCTCCAGGATCTTCAGCATCTCCAGTGCCGCCACCCCCTGGCCCGCCGGAGGGAGCTCCCAGACGGTGTAGCCCCGGAAGTCCACCGAGATCGGATCCACCCAGCGGGGCTCGTGGCTCCGGAGGTCGTCCAGGGTGATGAATCCGCCGAGCTCCTGGACCCGGTTCACGACCCGGCGGCCGAGCTCGCCTCCGTAGAAGGCGTCGGTCCCATCCCGGGCCACGGTCCGGAAGCTCGCGGCCAGGTCCGGGTTCCGGAACCATTCGCCGGCCTCGGGCGCTCGCTCTCCGTCGATCAGGTAGGTCTGGCGGGCTCCTTCGTCCTCCCGGAGGTCGTCCACCTGGTCCTGCCACTGCTCGGCGATGATCGGCGAGACGGGGAAGCCCTCTTCGGCGATCCGGATCGCGGGCTGAAGCGCCTCGGCCAGGGTGATCGTGCCGTGGCGCTCCAGGAGCGCGGCCCACCCCGAGAGCGCACCGGGGACCGTGACCGCGTGGGCTCCGCCGCCGGGCATCTCGTCGAATCCGGAGGCGCGGAGCGCCTCGACGGTCATCTCCGAGCCCGCCCGCCCCGACGCGTCGAGTCCGACGAGGCGGCCCTCCTCCTCGAGCCAGAGGATGGCGAACATGTCGCCGCCCATCCCCGTCATGTGGGGCTCGACCACGTTCAGGACGGCCGCGGCGGTGACGGCGGCATCCACGGCGTTGCCACCCCGCTTCAGGACGTCGAGCCCGGCGCTGCTCGCCAGCGCCTGGCTCGTGGCGACGACGCCCCGGGGGGCGTAGACCGTGGACCGCTGGGCCATGCTCGAGCGCCAGAGCTCGTCGGCGTCTTCCTGGGCGTCCGCTCCGGCGGGCATCAGGAAGGCGGCGAGGACGAGGAGGAGAGTGAGGGATCGCATGGCCGGGTCTCCGTCTGGCGTGAACATCGTCGTTCGAGGCGTGAGGGTGACGTGGTGTATCCGGGAGTCGCCGGTTGGGTCCGACCCAGGGCGCCCGGGGTCAATCGTCGTCGGACCCGGGCTCCGTGCCGGGCGCTTCGACGTCGTCGGCGTCCTCCGGCTCGAGGGCCGGGATCTCCGGCTCCGACTCGGCGGCCCGCTCGAGGAGCCGGGCCTCGCCCTGGAACGCCCGGGCCACCGCCTCGGCGTCTTCCCTCGAGCCCACCGCGTCGCCCCAGTGGATCGGGACCACGACCGCCGCCCCGCAGGCTTCCCCCGCCCGGGCGGCGTCTTCGGGGCTCATCGTGTAGTGCCCGTCGCAGGGAAGGAAGGCGACGTCACACCGGATGCCGTGCATGGACTCCAGGTAGTCGGTGTGGCCGGCGTGGTAGTACGTCGTGTCGCCCACGGTGAATACGTAACCCAGCCACTCGCTGTCGGCGGGGTGGAACTTCTTCGACCGGTTGTGGGCCGGGGCGGCCAGGACGTCGAGGCCCTGGAGCTGGAGGAGGTCGCCGGGGCGCAGGAGGTGGTCCGGATCCGTGAGCTGCTTCTTCATGCTCGCCGGGGCGATGAGGACCGTGTCGGGCCCCCTGACCCGGGCGATGTCCTCCTCGGAGAAGTTGTCGTAGTGGGGGTGGGTCAGGAGGATGTAGTCGGCCCGGCTCTCCTCGCCGAGTCCCCAGGGGTCGACGTGGACCTCGACGCCGTCCCGGCGTATCCGGATGGACGACTGCCTGAACCAGGTCACCCCGTCCAGCATTCGGTTCATGGTCCCACCGCCGTCGAGGAGGTCGTGACAGGCCCGATCCACGATCGGGCTCAAGCTACTGCCGCCCGAGGCGGACAAAAAGCCCGGTGCCGGGGGCCGCCCGATTCGCCTCACCCCCCTTTCTCGGTCGTCCGGCATCGCCCAGGTTGCCGA
>CAZMPV010000430.1:0-2519 GCA_964567985.1 uncultured Gemmatimonadaceae bacterium | reverse complement strand
CGGCGGCAGGGCGTGCACCAGGTGGCCCAGAAGTTCAGGAGGACGGGATCGCCCCTGAGCTGGGCGAGCCGGACCTCTTCTCCCTCCAGGCTCCGGGCCCCGTAGTCGGGGGCGGTCTGCCCCGCGGCGGGCGGTCCGCCGTCTCCCTCGCCGCATCCCGTCACCACGGCGGCGGCGAGGAGACAGGCCCCGAGCCACCTCCGCTTCTTCGGACTCCTCATCCCTCGCCCCCTCTCGTCGCGAGCTCCTCGGCCGCCGGTCCAGTCGGGCGGATCCGTGCCACCCGGACCGTGGATCGGTCGCCCCGGGCGTCGGTCCACGCCACGAGGAGGGTGCCCTCCCCGGTCGCGACCAGCCGGGGAAATCCACTGGAGCGGCCGTCGGTGGAGCGGCCCACGGTCACCCCCGGCCCCACCTCTCCGTCCGGACCGATCCGGCGGAGACGGAGCTCGGACGCTCCTCCGACCCGCTCCAGCCAGGTCACGGCGGCCGAGCCGTCGGCGAGGAGCGCCACGTCCACCCTCCCGGCCGGATTCCCGTCGTCGACGCGGACGGGCTCGTCGAAGCTGGCCCCGGCGTCCCGGGAGAAGGCGAGGCGGACCCGGGCCGTGTCCCGGGCCCCGGTGAACCAGGCGACGGCCACCCTCCGCTCGGCGGCGGCCGCGGCGGGCCCGTTCACGGGGCAGGCGGCGAAGACCCAGCCGTCCCGGTGCACGGGGGTCGGCTCCGTCCACCGCCCCTCCACCCGTCGGGTCACGTAGATGTCCCGGACCTCCTCCGGGCTCCGGTCCCGGTAGAACACGAGGGGTCCCCGGGCCGTGGAGACCATGGCGGTCTGGCAGCACTCGCAGGTCCGCTCGTCCAGCAGCACTTCGGGTCCGGGCTCGATCTCCGCCCCGCCCGTGCGGAAGCGGAGCGTCATCTCCGCCGCCTCGCTTCCGTGCCCCGCGGGTCCGCCGCCGGTCGACGGCACCTCGGCGAACTTCCGGCCGTCGAGCCAGACGAAGCCCGCTCCGCCGCCTGCCAGCGGCAGGATCGACACGAAGCCGTGCTCGGTGGGGCTCCGGTCGTCGTGGGGCGTCCAGGGCTCGCTCCAGCTCGCGCCCCCGTCCCGGGAGAAGGAGACCCGGACCCCGTAGTCGTATCCACCCTGCGCCCCCCTCAGGAGCCAGTGGGCCGCCACAGAGCCGTCGTCGAGGGGAACCACCGAGGGCACGTCGGCCCAGTTCACGAAGAAGCGCTCGCTGGAGCGGACGGCCCGGCGGCCGGTCCAGCCGTCGGGTCCGAGTCGATCCATGAAGAGGGTGTGGCCTCCGTCACCGCTCTCCTCGAGCCAGCTCAGGACCGGACCGTCGGGACCGGCCGCCAGATGGGGCTGGCCGCTCCCCTCCCGGGCCGGGCTCGGCATCTCGTCGACCTGGAAGGAGGGCGAGGGAGCGGGGGCAGAAGGCTCGCACCCCAGGAGCGCCGCCGCCGCGAGGACGCACGCCCATCCCTGCAAGCGTTTCACAGCCGGCTCGTATGTGCTTAACGTGTTGATGGGGCGTATCCAGTCTCGGGCGCAGAGTCCGGCGCGGGCACGCCGGATGTCCGCTGAAGAAGATGGTCGGTCGGGCCCGGGGATGGAACCTTCGGCGTACCAGCCCGGATTTCAAGGTCGGCCGGGGGAGGCGCCCGGTCGGCGGGACCCAACGTCCTCGTCCCCGTGTAATGAAGCACGGTGTATAAGCCGATTCCGACCCGGGGGGGCCACCTGTCGGGCAGCGGATTCACCAGCTCGCAGCAGAGGTGCTCGATGTTCAACCGGCTCTCGACCTCGGGACGCACGATCGGACGGCTGGGGAGCGCGCTCCTCACGGTGGCGCTCCTCCTTCCCCTCCTTCCCCGTTCGGCAGACGCCCAGTACTTCGGGCGGAACAAGGTCCAGTACGACGACTTCGACTTCCGGGTCCTCCAGACTCCCCACTTCGGGATCCATTACTACGAGGAGGAGTCGGGGGCCGTGAACGACCTCGCCCGGATGTCGGAGAGGTGGTACGAGCGGCTGGCCCGGACGTTCCAGCACGAGTTCGAGGAGCGGAAGCCGCTGATCTTCTACGCCGACCACCCCGATTTCCAGCAGACGAACACGCTCCAGGGGATGATCGGCGAGGGGACGGGGGGCGTGACCGAGTCCCTGAAGAACCGGGTGATCATGCCCCTGACCGGCTCCTACCAGGACACGGACCACGTCCTGGGCCACGAGCTGGTCCACGCCTTCCAGTACAATCTGGCCCAGTCCCGGAGCGGAGGGGGGCTCAGGAGCCTGACCCAGCTTCCGCTCTGGCTGATCGAGGGGATGGCGGAGTACATGTCGGTGGGTCGTGAGGATCCGCTGACGGCCATGTGGCTCCGGGACGCGATCCGTCGCGACGACCTGCCGACGATCACCCAGCTCACCCAGGACTCCCGCTACTTCCCGTACCGCTTCGGTCAGGCGCTGTGGGCGTACATCGGGGGCACCTACGGCGACGAGGCCG
>CAZMPV010000429.1:0-2521 GCA_964567985.1 uncultured Gemmatimonadaceae bacterium | reverse complement strand
CCCGGGCGCCCAGGGCCTTGTACGCCACGTAGCCGCCCATGCTGATCCCCACGATGAGGACCACCATGAGCCAGATCTCGAAGGGGTTCAGGACGTCGTACGGGCCGTAGGACCGGTTCGGCAGCACGGGGAGGATGACGAGGCCGATCAGCGCCAGCCGGATCACCGCCTGGAGGTCGTCCCGGCCGATCCGGTCCGCGAAGTCGTGGAGCGGCTCTTTCCAGTGCAGCAGCACCGCCACGCTGCCTCCCACCACGACCGCCGTCGCCGTGTAGCCCAGGGCCAGGGCGCCGCCGACGGCGAACATGAGCACCGCCGCCACCTCGGTCGTCATCCCCGGGTCGGCCTCCTCCGTCCGGAGGAGGATCACGTTGCCGAGGACGATGAGCGCCGCCACGGCCATGAGGCCGGCGCCGAAGATCCATCCCCCGAAGTGACGGGCCAGCTCGGCCACCAGCACCCCGGCGAGGGTGATCAGCGTGAAGGTGCGGATTCCCGCCACCTGGCTCACCACCCACTCCCGCTGGAGCCCCACCAGGAGCCCCAGCCCCAGGGCAATGGCGAGCTCGAGGAGAAGGTCGGGCGGCATGGTCGAGGGGGGTCGCGAGGTTCGGGGTTCGGTTCGGGGCGGGCGCCGAACGTGACGGCGGCGCCGGCGTCCGCGCAACGGGAGTGTACCCGGAGAGTCCGGGTCCGCGCCACGGGCCCGGTCCTTGCCGTCGGAGCCGGCGCCCCCGACGTTGGGCCAGTCCGGGGAGCGGGCCGGAGCCGCCCGTCCCGGTCGGACCGCCCCGTCCCGAGCCTCGAGCCTACGCGCCGTGGAGCTCCAGCAACTCCTGCTGATCACCTTCGTCGCCGCCCTGGTGACGGACCTGGCCACGGGGCTCGGGGCCGTCCCGTTCTTCTTCGTCCGGACGCTCTCGGCCCGCATCAAGGGGGCCTTCACCGCCGCGGCCGCCGGCATGATGACCACGGCCAGCGTGCTTCAGCTCCTGGGCGAGGGCCTGGAGCGGGTCTCGAACGTGGGGACCTGGGAGGTCGCGGTCGGGGTCATGGTCGGGGCCTGCGGCTTCATGTGGGCGTCGGGCTGGATCCGGGAGAAGGAGGACTTCGACGTGGGGGGGCTCCGGGCGGCGGGAGGCACGAGCGCGCTCCTCATCGTCGCGGCGCTCACCCTCCACTCCCTCCCCGAAGGCGTAGCCATCGGCGTGGCCTACGGCGCCACTCCCGCCACCGGCGACACGGCGTTCGGGCTGAGCGTCGCCCTGGCCCTGGCCGTCCACAACATTCCCGAGGGCGTGGCAATCACGGTGGCGCTGAGGGGCCAGGGGGTCTCGACGCTCCGCTGCATGTTCTGGGCGGTGGTCTCCAGCATCCCCCAGCCCCTGGGCGCCGTGCCGGCCGCCTGGCTCGTCTGGCTCTTCGAGCCGCTGCTCCCCGCCGGGATGGGCTTCGCCGCCGGGGCCATGATGTACCTGGTCGTGGACGAGCTCCTGGAGGAGGCCTACGAGGAGTCGGGGCACGCCCTGGTGGCCTTCTCCTTCATATGCGGGCTGGTGGCGATGATGATCCTGGGACGGGCGGTGGGGATCTCCTAGGGAGTCCGGCCGGCGCGCCGGGGACCGTTCGCAAGGCTCCCGGGGAGGGGACAGCACTGTTGCCGGAACCAGGGGACCGGATCATCTTGAAAGATGGGACGATGTCGTCCCGTCCCGTCTTCCCCCCGGAGCTCCATGGGCTACTTCAAGCGCCTCGTCCGCGAGGCCCATCGTCGGTCCCTCTGGCAGGTGCTCTCGGTCTACCTGGTGGGCGGCTGGGTCGCGCTCCAGGTGGTGGAGAGCCTGACCGAGAGTGCCGGCCTCCCGGACTGGGTGCCCTCCTTCGCGCTGGTGCTCCTGGTCATCGGTCTGCCGATCGTCATGGCGACCGCGTTCGTCCAGGAGGGAGCGCCGGTCGGCTCGGGGGTTGATGCGGGCCGGGCGGGCGACGACCCCTTCGAGCCCCACGCGGCGTTGGAGGGAAGCGGGGAGGCGGCCAACCTCGCCGCCGGCACCGGCTCCCTGGACCTGCCCAGCACCCGGGGCTCCTTCCTCGAGCGGCATCTCACGTGGAAGCGGGCGATCCTGGGCGGCGTGGCCGCCTTCACGCTCCTGGGCTTCGCTGTGGGCACCTACTTCGTCATGTGGTCCACCGGCGTGGGGCCGGTGGGGAGCCTCGTGGCCCAGGGCGTCTTCGACGAGCGGGAGCCGGTGGTCCTGGCCGACTTCGGCAACACCTCGGGCGACCCGACTCTGGGCACGACGGTCACCGAGGCGCTCCGGATGGACCTCCTGGAGTCGCCCGCCCTGACCGTCCTGGAGCCCTCGTACGTGGACGGGGTGCTGGAGCGGATGGAGCGGGCCCCGGACGTTGCGCTCACGGCGGAGCTGGCCCGGGAGGTCGCGATCCGCGAGGGCATCAAGGCCGTCCTCCACGGGGAGGTCGGCTCGGTGGGCTCGGGCTTCGTGCTCACGGCCCGGCT
>CAZMPV010000428.1:0-2528 GCA_964567985.1 uncultured Gemmatimonadaceae bacterium | reverse complement strand
GTCGGAGAGCGGGGCCTCCGGATCGCCGAGGGCGTCGGCTTTCCGGGCCTCGCATTCTCGACCGCCCGTGGTCCGGACCCGGACGGCGCCGCCCCACCGACGGGGGTAGCTGTCGTCGAGCTCCGGGTCCAGCTCCACCACCGTCCGGGCGAGGAGCCGTCGGATGTCGTCACGGCCGAGCCGCTCGTCGTCGAAGGTGTCCAGGCCGGGAGGGCCGTCCAGGAGCGCCGCGGCCGCGCAGTACTGGAGGCTGAAGCGGGCGGCGTAGGGGGTCTTCGGATCCGGCTCGTCGGTGAGGCGAAGGGCGGCGTCGTAGCTCCCGATCCGGAGCTCCTGGACCTCTGGAAGGGTGGAAGCGGTCCCGGCATCCCCGTCGGCCAGGAGGCGGTCCCTCACTTCCAGGGCCGCGTCGATCACGGGATGGGTGTGCCGGCACGAGGGGTACGGCTTCAGGGAGGTCTCGGGCAGCTTCCAGCCGTCGGCCCCGGCCAGGACCGCGTCGGGTCGGGGGTCGGGGCAGAAGGCCCGGTAGAATCCCTTCTCTCCTTCCAGGATCGCCCCGGCTCCGCTGAATCCCTCCCGGGCCAGGAGCGCCGCGCGCAGTCCGGCCGCCGCCGCGTGTCCGGCGTGGAGGTGCTTGGACATGGCGGCGTCGGCGTTGAATTGCCAGAGGCCGCCGGCCTGGGTTCCGGCGTTTCCCAGGGCCCAGACCCAGGCGTCCTCGTCGAGGTCCAGGAGCCGGGCACCGGCCGCGGCGGAGCCGAAGACTCCGGCGGTCGCCGTATTGTGGAAGGTGCGGTAGTGGCCGGGTCCCAGGGACTCGCCGACCCGGAGCATGACCTCGTATCCGGCCAGGATCGCGTCCAGGACGTCGGGACCCCGGGCCCCGAGGTCGAGCCCGAGGAGATACGCGCTCGGCACCACGACGCAGCCGGGATGCGTTGTCGACGCCCGGTGGAGGTCGTCGGTCTCGGTGACGTGGGAGAGCGCCGCGGCCATGAACACGCGACTCTCCAGGTCGGAGCGGCCCTCTCCGTACCGGGAGAGGATCCTCCCGACGTCGGTGGCGCGCCCGGCCACGTAGGAGCCCAGCCAGTCCCGGACGTAGCGCTCCGCGGCGGACAGGTCGTCCGCCCCGGCGGCGCGCCCATGGACAAGCCGGACGAGCCGGCGGGTGAGGCTCGGCTCGCTCACGGAGCCGCCGACCGGGGCTCGAGCTCGGCCCGCATCGCCACGCCGCGCTCCGGGTGGGCGGCCCAGAGGATCGATTCACCGGCTTCGTCGCCTCGGCGTCCCGCCAGGTGGAACGTCTCTCCACAGAAGAGGGGGCTTACGGCCCGGTAGGAGAAGCGGCCCGGCGTCACGGCGGTGCGCCGCCGCCCGGCGTCCAGGAGGAGGAGGGCCAGGAGGGGGCCGTGGACCACCAGGTCGGGGTAGCCTTCGACGCCGGTCGCGTAGGGGTGGTCGTAGTGGATCCGATGCCCGTTGAAGGTCAGCGCCGAAAAGCGAAAGAGGGTGACCGGATCGGTGTCGAGAGGCTCGGTCCACTCCGGGGCGTCCGGGGGCTCCGGGCCCCGGAAGCCCCCTTCGGGCGTTCCCCCCTCCCGGTACACGAGGTCCTGCTCTTCCACCACGGCGACCTCGTCCTCCACCGCCACCGTGTGCCGGACGGTCACGAAGAGGAGGCGCCCGCTCCGGCCCTCCTTCTCGGTGATCGAGAGGACCTCCGAGCGGCGCTCGGCGGTGGTTCCGAGGCGCAGGGTTCCGGGGAAGCTGAGCCGCCCTCCGGCCCACATGCGGCGGGGGAGGGGCATGGGCGGGATCAGCCCTCCCCGCTCCCGGTGCCCGTCGGGACCCAGGTCGGATCGGGGTGCCGTGGGGTTGAAGTAGAGCCAGTGCCAGCCGGGAGGGAGGAGGTCGCCGTCCTCCAGGGCGCCGGGGTCCCGGTCCAGGAGCGCGAGCATGCCCCCGGCCTTCGAGGGCACGAGCTCGTCCCTGCGGACGTCGGTTCGGCCCACGGCTTCCTGGAGCTCCTCCAAACTCCGCGTTCCGCTCATCGGATCTCCCGTCTCGTGACGAGCCTCGGACTCCGGGGAACGCCCGCTCGGGGGCGAGGCTCAGCCACCCGAGAACTCCCGGCGTATGGCGTCTCCGTGCTCGTCGAGCTCCGGTACCCGGCGACCCGCGCCCCCCTGGGGTGCGGCATCGGGCTCCGGGGCGTGTCCCTCCTCCCGGGACTCCGGACCCTCCGCTTCCGAGGCATCCTCGGCTCCGACCCACCCCCTCCACCTCACCGGATCGGCCGGAAGCGCCACCGGCCCCGCCGGCGTCTCCACGCTCCCGAGTCGCAGCGCCGGGTGCTCGCCGAAGCCCTCCACCGTGCGTCGCCGTCCGTGGGCGATCCCCGCGTCGGCGAGGGCGTCCAGCATCTCCCCGGTCCCGAAGGCCCGGAAGGCTTCGTCCAGGAGCTCCGCCAGCTCCTCCCGGTTCGCCACCCGGTCCGGGTTCGTCCGGAAGCGGGGGTCGTC
>CAZMPV010000427.1:0-2556 GCA_964567985.1 uncultured Gemmatimonadaceae bacterium | reverse complement strand
CCCGCTTCTCGGGAAAGAAGAGGCTGAAGCGGGACAGGTTCACCTGGACCTCGTCGACCTCGACCTGGGCGAAGTCGGTGTTGTAGGTCAGGTCCAGCACCAGGCCGGGCCGGGGCTCGGCCTTCAGGTCGAGCCCGATGTCACCGGTGCCGTCCGACGGCAGCTCGCCGGCGTCGGTCCGGCTCTGGCTGACGCCGCCCAGGACGTAGGGCTCGGCCTGGACGTTCATGCCCCGCCGGGGGAGGTCTCCCAGCCCCACCAGGTGCCCGGCCCGGCTCACCCGCTGGAAGCCGCCGCCCTCCCGGCTCCAGGAGCGCCAGAGGATCTGCTCCTGGTTGGACTGGACGATCCGGAAGGCGTTGAATCCCCAGGGCCGTCCCCCGGCGTCGTCCGGGTAGCGCAGGGTCTCGAAGGGGATGGCGAACTCGGCGGACCACCCCTCCTCCGTTCGGCGTCCCTCCACCTCCCAGACGCCCCGCCAGTCCACGTTGACCTGCTGCCCCTCGTCGGTCAGCAGCGCCTCGAACTGGGCCCCGTTCGGATTCGTGGCGAAGATCATCCCGTTCCTGTGGTCGTGGAACGGATCGAAGAGGATCGCCACCGCGTCGTCGCCGGCGAACTCCGGGGGACGGCCCTGCTCGAAGCGCATGACCTTGTCCCGCTGGAGGATGCGGGCCACCACGTCGCCGGGGTCGTCGTGGAAGGCGGTGATCCCGACGTAGAGGGTCTCGTCGTCGTAGAGGACCCGGATCTCGGTGCGCCGGGTGGCGGGCTCGCCGGTGTCGGGCTCCCGCTGGCGGAAGCCGGTGGTGGGCGTGGCCCGCTGCCAGGCGGGCTCGTCCAGGGCCCCGTCCACGACGATCGGGCCCCCGTCGTCGCTGCCGTCGTCCTGGCCGATCCTCACCGCCCGGACCGAGTCCTCCCGGGAGAGGGTCTGCTGGGCGGGGAGCGCCGAGGGGGCCAGGACGACGAGAAGGAAGAGGACGAGGAAGCGTCCCACCGATGTCGTAGGCGTGGTCCGACGCACCTGGGCCCTTCCGGATCCGGGAGACGTTCGTGGTCGAGGGAGACGGCGAGCCCGGGGGCGGGTGGCTCGCCGGGGCGCCCGTTCGCTCCCGGCTACACCGAGGCCCGCGGGGGAGGTTCCGCAGCCGGCCTGATCAGGCGGCCGACGGCCGGGAGCCCGAGCTCGGAGGCGGCGGGAGCGCGGCGGCGGTCCGGAGGAGCCGGCGGTAGGAGGTCGGCACCGGCCCGGCTTCCAGGTAGCCCAGGTAGGCCCGGCTCACCTCCAGGATCAGGTCCCGGACCGAGAGCGGGCTCTCCAGGGCGACGCTGTCCGGAAAGAAGAGGTGGCCCCGGAGGGTCGAGAGGAGCTGGAAGGCGCCCAGCCGGATCGCCCGGGCGGGGTCCGGATGGCCCATGGCGTCGGCCCGGGGCTCCAGGAGGGCCGCCATCGACTCGACGAAGGCCGCGTCCCACTCGGCCGTCCGCTCCATGATCCGCTCGGCCGGGTGGGCCACGGCCCGGCTCCAGAACGCCCGCAGCTCCGGCTCCCGCTGGAAGTGGGTCCGGACCAGGACCCGGCCGACCTCCCCGACGACCTCGCCCACCGGGAAGCCCTCCCACCGCTCCGGCGCCAGGAACGCCCGCCACCAGCGCTCCGCGTCTTCCCAGAGCCGGTGGTGGAGGTAGAGGATCAGCGCGTCCCGGTCCTCGAAGCGGGCGTAGAAGGAGCCCACCCCGATCTCCGCCCGTCGGACGACTTCCTGGACGGTGACCGCGTCGGTGCCGCCCTCGGCCAGGAGCTCCCAGGCGGCGGCGAGGATCCGCTCGAAGGTCTCCCGGCTCCGGGCCTGGCGGGGGAGGGTGACGCCGGGGGGAAGGCGCGTAGGTTCGTCGGCGATATCAGAGGTATGAATCTGCATTCAGATTCAGGATACGGGGTCCGGGGCGGGAGCGCAAGGCGGGAAATGGGCTCGTGGCCCCGACTCTGGCGCCCCTTTGTGGAAAACCCCGGGCCCGGGTGTGGAAAGGTGGGGGTTCGTGTGGACAAAGGTGGAAAACCGGTCAGGGCCCTTCTGTCACAGGCTCGTGGCGATTCTGTCGCGTCGGCGCCGTCACTGCCAGACGTCGAAGAACTCCACCTCGTCCGCGGCGGGCCCCTCGCCCTCTCCACCGAGGTAGGCCACGAGGCCCCGGGTCAGCTCCTCCACGACCGCGTCCCGGTCGAGGGCCACGGCGTCGTCCGGCGGGTCGCCCTCGAGAAGCTCCCGGAGCCCTCCCAGGAGCCAGCGGTACGCGACCGATGCCGCCGTCTCCGGCTCCGGGTGGCCCATCTCCCCGCTCCGGGAGAGGAGGAGGTCCCGGACCCCCCGCGAGACATGACCGTGGAACGCCACCTCCTCCGGATCGCGCTCCCCCCGGCGGGCCGCGTGGCGCTCCAGGGCCCGACGCTGGGCCGCGTCCTCCTCGTGGAGGCGGGCCACGGAGCGGACCAGGCTCCCCACCACTTCCTCCAGGGAGAGGTCGTCCCACGCCCGCTCCTCCATCGCCTCG
>CAZMPV010000426.1:0-2568 GCA_964567985.1 uncultured Gemmatimonadaceae bacterium | reverse complement strand
TTGCGCTGATATCCGGCCATGGCATCTTCTGGCTATCTGTCTTCGGTCTCGGGACCAAGAAAGGTGAGGATCTCGTCGGGCGCACGGAAGCCCTCGAGCCTGCGCTCCCCGGCGAGGAGAGTGGGAACACCCCGGACGCCGTGCCGTTCCGCCCGGTCCCGCTCCGACTCCAGGGCGTCGAGGTACTTGTCCACGTCCAGGACGGCCTTGGCCTCGGTCCGGTCCAGGCCCGCTTCGGTCGCGAGCTCCACGAGGACGTCCACCCTGCCCACGTCCCGTCCCTCGACGAAGTAGGCCCGGAACAGGGCGTCGTGAACCTCGGGGAAGATTCCCCGGCCCCGGGCATGGAGGGCGAGCTCGTGCGCCTTCCGGCTCCAGGGCACCAGCGCCGGCGGGTCGAAGGGGATGCCGAGCTCGGCCGCCCGCTCTCCCATCTGGGAGAGGTAGCTCCGCCACGCTTCGCTCCCGGGATCGACCATCGTCCCGGGTGGCCGCCGGAGCTCGAAGGGGCGGGGCACGAGCGCCGTCTCCACGTCGTCGCCGAGGCCGGCCAGGATCCGGTCCACCAGGTAGGAGGCCGGATCCACGTAGTCGTAGAAGAACTCCGCCGCGTCGTCGCTCATGCGGCGAAGATCACCGTTTGCGGCACCGGCCGGCAAGGCGGCACGGCGAGGCCGGCGTCTTGATGGGCGCTCGGACCAGGCTGATATTCGATACTCTGTCTCTCCGGAACGGCCCGGCCCGCTCCCGTCGGCCGGCTCGCCCGGGGCCCCCACATTCCGAAGGGCATCGCGATGAGACTCTCCGAGAACGTCCAGCGGATCGAGCCCTCCGCCACGATCGCCGTGAGCTCCCTGGCCAAGCGGCTCCGGGCCGAGGGCCGGGACATCGTCGATCTCAGCGCCGGCGAGCCGGACTTCGAAACGCCGGAGTGGATCGCCCGGGCCGGAATCGAGGCCATCCGGAGCGGCCGGACCGGCTACACGCCGGCCCCCGGCCTCCCGGAGCTTCGGCGGGCGATCGCTCGCCGCCTCGGGGAGCAGGCCGGGAGGGAGATCCCCTGGGAGGGGATCGTCGTCAGCGTCGGCGCGAAGCAGGCTCTCTTCAACGCCTGCTTCTCCCTCTTCGGGCCGGGCGACGAGGTGCTGATCGCGGCGCCGTACTGGACCAGCTATCCGGAGATCGTGAAGCTGGCCCGGGCCGAGCCCCGGCCGGTCTCGGGACCGGAGGAGCGGGACTTCCGGCTCCGGCCCCGGGATCTCGACGAGGCGGCCTCGGAGCGGACCCGGGGGCTGATCCTCTGCAGCCCCTCGAACCCGACGGGCGCGGTGTACGGGGAGGACGAGCTCCGGGACGTCGCCGACTGGGCCCGGGACCGGGACGTCTGGCTCATCAGCGACGAGATCTATCGCCTGATCTACTACGGAGACGACCGGGCCGCGGCGCCGGGCCTCCTGGACCTGCCGCCCGACGCGTTGGGCCCGCACGTCCTCGTCGACGGCGTCTCGAAGAGCTTCGCCATGACCGGATGGCGGATCGGCTTCGCCGCCACCGACCCCGAGCTCGCCTCGAAGCTGTCGTCGGTGCAGAGCCACACGACCTCGAACCCGGCCACCCCATCCCAGCTCGCCGCGTTGGCCGCCTACAGCGACGACGAGCGGGCCCGGACCTCGGTGGAGGAGATGCGGGCCGCCTTCCGGCGGCGCCGGGACCTGGTGACCCGTCTCTTCTCCGACCTCCTGCCGGAGTTCTCCTTCGTCCAGCCACGGGGAGCGTTCTACCTCTTCTTCCGGGTCGACGGGGCCTTCGGCGGCGAGGTGACCGACTCCTCGTCCTTCTGCACCTGGCTCCTGGAGGAGACCGGGGTGGCCCTGGTGCCCGGGTCGGCCTTCGGGGACGACCGCTACGTCCGCATGAGCTTCGCCACCTCCGACGACGTGCTCGAAGACGGGATCCGACGCATGGCCGACGCGGTCCAGGGCGCGGAGGCCGGGGTGGGATGAGCGCCGAGTCGGAGGGCGTCTACGAGCGGGCGCCGGCGCTGGCCGAGTACGTCCGCTCCCGCTTCGCCAGCGAGCCCGCGCTCCTGGCCCAGCTCCGGGAGATCCTGCAGGAGGGCGACTACCCCACGATCCAGGTGCCCCCGGAAACGGGGCGCCTCCTGGAGATCGTGGCGGCCGTGACCGGGGCCCGGCGGGTGCTGGAGATCGGGACCCTGGGCGGCTATTCGGGGCTCTGGCTCCTGCGGGGGATGCCGGCCATGGGCACCCTGCTCACCCTGGAGCGGCAGCCCGACCACGCCGAGCTGGCCCGGCGCTTCTTCCGGGAGGCCGGGGTGCTGGACCGGGTCGAGGTCCGGGAGGGAGAGGCCCGGGAGCTGCTCCCGGAGGTCGGGCCCGACGGCGGCTTCGACCTCGTCTTCATCGACGCCGACAAGGAGAGCTACGTCTCGTATCTGGAGCACGCGGTCCGGCTGCTCCGGACCGGGGGTGCCCTCCTGGCCGACAACGCCTTCTGGCGGGGTCGGATCCTGGACTCCGAAGACACCGACGCCACGACCCGGGGGGT
>CAZMPV010000425.1:306-2573 GCA_964567985.1 uncultured Gemmatimonadaceae bacterium | reverse complement strand
TCCTGGCCCGGCGCATGGGGAAGGAGCGGATCATCGCGGAGACCGGGGCCGGCCAGCACGGGGTGGCCACCGCCACGGCGTGCGCCCTCTTCGACGTGGAGTGCGTGGTCTACATGGGCGAGGAAGACGTGGAGCGCCAGGCGCTGAACGTCTATCGCATGGAGCTCCTGGGCGCCGAGGTCCGGCCCGTCTCGTCCGGCACCCGGACGCTGAAGGACGCCACCAACGAGGCGATCCGGGACTGGGTCACCAACGTGGACGACACCCACTACATCATCGGCTCGGTGGTGGGGCCGGCCCCCTTCCCGCGCATGGTCCGGGACTTCCAGGCCGTCATCGGTCGGGAGGCCCGGGAGCAGATGCTGGAGAGGGTGGGGCGCCTCCCGGCGGTCGTGGTGGCCTGCGTCGGCGGCGGCTCCAACGCCATCGGGATCTTCCACGACTTCGTGGAGGACGACGACGTCGAGCTGGTGGGCGTGGAGGCCGGCGGAGAGGGCCTGGACACCGGCCGTCACTCGGCGACTCTCACCGCCGGTGAGCCCGGCGTCCTCCACGGGGCCATGAGCTATCTCCTCCAGGACGCCGACGGTCAGGTGTCCCCGGCCCACTCCGTGTCGGCGGGACTGGACTATCCGGGCGTCGGGCCTGAACATTCATTCTTGAAAGATCGGGGTCGCGCCCGCTATCTATCTGTGACGGACGACGATGCCCTCGAGGCGTTCCACCGTACCTGCCGGCTCGAGGGAATCATTCCCGCGCTGGAATCGGCCCACGCCATGGCCTGGGTCTTCCGGGAGGGCTCGGCCTACCGGGTTCGAGGTCCGATCCTGGTCTCGCTGAGCGGCCGGGGCGACAAGGACGTCGCCCACGTGGCGCGCCTCGAGGGCCGGGAGTCCGTTCTCTAGCGACCTTCCAGGGCGGCTCCCGGGCCGCCCCACCGACAATCCGGACGACGCCCGTGACCGACGCCCCCCACGATCTTTCCGAAGGAGGTCTCGCCGAGACCGGCCTGGAGTGGGAGGAGGAGGTCCCGGAGGCGGTCCTGACCAGGGTGAAGGACCTCTTCACGACCCTGACGAAGGCGATCCGGGCCCACCAGCTCTACGACGAGAACAACCCGGTCTACCAGCGCTTCGTCAGCGGGCTCTCCGAGGCGTTTTCCGATCTCTGGACCGAGATGGACGCGCTCCCGGTCCAGGTCCAGGAGAGCCGGATCCTCTGGCGGGGCGAGGAGGTCTACCGGAACGACAACCGCTCCGAGTCCCTCTCCTTCCTCTTCTTCAAGGACGGCATCCGGGAGCTCACTTTCGAGGAGGGCATCGAAGGCGAGGAGCTGCCTCGTCTCCTGGGGGTGCTCCAGACGGCCCGGAACCTGAGGCCCGAGTCCGACGACCTCCTGACGATCCTCTGGGACGAGGACCTCCAGCACCTGGACTACAGCTACGTGGACGTGCTCGCCGAGGGCGTCGAGCTCCCCGTGCCGGGAGGGGGCAACGACGCCGGCGAGATGCAGGCCGTGATCCAGGGAGAGCTGGAGCAGACGGGGACGCTGGTCCCCGAGGACGAGGAGGCCGAGGAGGGCGAAGCGGGGACGGCGGCCCCCGAGCCGCCTCCGGGCCAGGTGAGCACCGAGGACTTCAACCCCACCCTCTACTCCCTCGACGCCAAGGAGCTCGAGCAGCTCCGGGGCGAGCTCCAGGACGAGATGGACCGGGATCTCCGCCGCTCGGTGCTGGAAGCCCTCTTCGACCGGCTGGAGGAGCCCGACGACCGGGAGCGCCAGTCGGAGATCCTGGGAATCCTGCGCGCGCTCCTGCCGAACTTCCTGAGCCGGGGCGCCCTGCGGCCTGCGGCATCGGTGCTCCACGAGCTGGACGCCGTCCGGTGCGCCGACGGCCTGCTCGACGAGAAGCGTGAGGAGGACGCCGACGAGGTCCTGGAGGCCGTGAGCAGCCCGGACACCGTGGACGAGCTGATCCGGGCCATCCGGGATGGAGCCATCGACGCCGAAGCCCGGCGCCTGGGGACCTTCCTCCAGTTCCTCCGTCCCTCGGCCCTGAAGCCCCTCCTCGAGGCCGTGGAGGAGACCGAGGAGCGGAAGCTCCAGGAGACGCTCCGGGAGGCGCTGACGGCCATCGCCGGCAAGCACACCGACGTCGTTCTGGAGCTCATGGAGGACCCCTCTCCGGTGGTGGCGGCCGGAGCGGCCCGCCTGGCCGGACGCATGGAGCTCCGGAGCCGTTTTCTGGCTCCCGAATCGGATGTCG
>CAZMPV010000425.1:0-296 GCA_964567985.1 uncultured Gemmatimonadaceae bacterium | reverse complement strand
CTGGCGGCCGTGGAGGCGACGATCGACCTCAAGGCGTCCACCGCGGCGGGGGCCCTGGCCGACGTCCTCGACGACCCGGACCGGAGCGTGCGGATCGCGGCGGCCCGGGCCCTGGGCACGCTCCGGTACCGCCCCGCGGCCGAGCGCCTGGAGTCCATCGTTTCGGGGAAGGAGATCCGTCAGCGGGACGTCACCGAGATGATCGCCTTCTTCGAGAGCTACGGCGCCCTGGCCGGCGAGGACGCGGTGCCGCTCCTGGACAAGTACCTGACCAAGAAGGGGTTCCTGGGACGGAA
>CAZMPV010000424.1:1498-2577 GCA_964567985.1 uncultured Gemmatimonadaceae bacterium | reverse complement strand
GACACCGTGGTGGCCCGGAAGAGGGAGTTGTAGACCGCTTCCTCGGTCGCCTCCACGACCGCCGCGAAGAGGGGTGACATCTGGGGGTTGAGGAGCGTCTCCTGGGGCTGGGGCTCGGGATCGGAGCGGGGATGACGGACGCTCTCCGCGGTGGAGAAGGCGATGACGTAGTCGCCGGAGCTGTTGGCGGCATAGGAGCCGGTCCGGGCGATCCCCATCATCGCCCGCTCGGCCAGTCGCTCCAGGTTCCGGGCGGTGAGCGGCGCGTCGGTGGCGACCACCATCATGATCGAGCCGCCGTCCTGGGGAAACGGGCCCTCGAGGGTGGCGTAGTCCGCGGGCCCCACCCCGTCCGGTGCGCCCCGGGGTCCGGATCCGATCCCCTCACCCCCGCGGCCGCCGTCCTCGAGCTGATCCCGGTAGGCATATCGTCCCAGCTCCCGACCCACGGGGGCTCCGTTGATCCGGAGGATTCCCCCGAAGTTCGACTGCACGAGCACGCCCACGGACCAGCCGCCCAGCGACTCGGGGAGCACCCTCGAGCTGGTGCCGATCCCTCCCTTCCAGCCGAAGACGCTCGTCCCCGTCCCGGCGCCCACGCTCCCTTCCTCCACCGGACCGCCCGACGCCCGGTCCAGGGCCCGACGGACGTGCTCCGGCCGAACGGGGTCGGCCCACATGTCGTTCACCCGGGAGTCGTTGGTCTCGCCGACCACCGGATTGATGGTGTGTCGGGGCTCCCCGGGCCGGTGCAGGTAATAGTCGGCCACGGCTTCGGCGGCCGCCCAGACGCAGAGGGTGCAGGTCAACACCACCGGGGTCTCGAGCTCTCCGAACTCCCGGACCTGGGTCTCGCCGACGAGCTTGCCGTAGCCGTTGCCGACGTGGATCCAGGCGGCGACCGGTCGGCGATAGAGGTCGCCGTCGGCCGGAACGACCGCGGTCACGCCGGTGCGGACGGTGTCCCCCTCCCGCACGGTGGCGTGGCCCACCCGGACCCGGCCCACGTCGGTGATGGCGTTGTCGGGCCCGGGCTCGAAGACGCCGACCACGACCCCCGCCTCCCTGGCCCGGGGCCG
>CAZMPV010000424.1:0-1398 GCA_964567985.1 uncultured Gemmatimonadaceae bacterium | reverse complement strand
CCAGCTCTCGTCCGCGCTCAGGGGCTCCGAGCTCACCAGGACCGCCTGCTCGCCGGGCTCGGGCGAGAGCATGCGGCACGCCCCCTCCTCGCAGACGTAGCGCCTGCCCTCGCTGATGTGGAGGCTCTCGGCGCTCTCGGGGTCGGGGGTGGCGTACCGGCAGATCGCCGCGGCCTCGCCGTCGCTGAGGACCACGTTGAGTCGGGACGGCGCGCCGTCCGCGTGCTCCTCCACCAGCTTCAGCACCCGCTCGACGGCCCGGTCCAGGGCGGCGGCCAGGGCCACGCACCCCCGGTCGGTCTCTTCCTTCCCGAGCTCGTCCTGGACGACGGCGAAGAGGTGCTCGCTGTCGGTCGTGCCCTGGATCGAGTGGAACGCGTCGTCGCTGAGCTCGGCCAGGAGCGGCCGGCGGATCTGTCGGAATCCGCCGATCTCCCCGTTGTGCATGAGGGCCAGGTGCCCACGGGTGAAGGGGTGGCAGTTCGGCTCGATCACGGCCAGGCCCTCCGTCGCCGCCCGGACGTGGGCCAGGATGCAGCCGCTCTCCACCACCCGGGCCAGGTGCAGGAGATTCTGGTTGCTCCATGCCGGGCTGATCGAGCGAAAGAGTCCGGGCTCGGGGTCGTCGGGCTCGTACCACGCCACGCCGAAGCCGTCTCCGTTCAGGGGCTCTTCCCGCTCCTGGGCGTGATAGCTCTGGTGGATCAGGGAGTTGTCGGGGTCGATGAGGAGCGCGCGCATGTCCAGGGTCGAGCCCCGGTAGAAGGTGAAGCGGCACATTGGGCAGGTCGGTGGAGGTGAGAGGATCTCCGACGGCCGGTTCCGTCCCGGCCTCGTCCCGGGAACGCGTCAGACGCGGGCCGCCGTTCCGAAGAGGCGTCGGTGCCCCCGAACGACGCGGTCGATCGCCTCGCGGTTCGGCTCGAGCGACCACTCGCCGCGCTCGAAGGTCCCGCCCAGGAGGATCCCGTCCCGCCGGGGAAACATGTAGAGCCCGCCGGCCAGCAGGAGGTAATTCACCTCCCGCTGCGGACGGAGGACCGTGAGCTGCCCCTTGATCGGCACCAGCTCGTCGTCGCCGAAGAGGGACCGGGCGCCCAGGCCGGTGCAGTTGACCACCACCCGCTCCGGAAGGTCGAGGACGTCGTTCAGGTGGTGCAGGTTCCGGACCCGGATCGTCGCGCCGGCGGCCCGGACGTCGGAGACCAGGCCCCGGAGGTAGGGCCCGGGCTCGATGAAGAGCGTCGCCACCCGGGTCACGTGGCGGTCGCCGAAGGGGTGGGCACCGGTCGGTACGGTCTCGATGTCCGAGAAGACGTCGTCGAGCTCCTCCATCCAGGCCGGTGCCTCCCAGGGCTCGTCCCGGACGTAGTAGTTGTCCACGACCCGGACGCCGTA
>CAZMPV010000423.1:0-2589 GCA_964567985.1 uncultured Gemmatimonadaceae bacterium | reverse complement strand
CCCGCGAGCTGGATCGTCGTCCCCTGCTGGCCGAAGCCCGTGCCGGCGAGGATGTAGCCCGGCACCAGCACCATCGCTCCCATGGCCGCCTCCGACGTCCAGCGCCCCTCGGAGAGGCGGGTGTCTCCCGCGAGCTGCGCTCCGAGGGTGGCGCCGATCAGGGGCAGGGTCAGGGCGGCGATCCGGCTGCCGGCGGTGCCCATGCCCCCGCACGAGGAGTTGAAGAAGTCCATGTGCAGCCGCTCGAAGTCGATGCACTGGTCCGCCGCCCAGAGGCCCAGGGCGAGCCCGGCTGCGTTGCCCAGGGTGGTGGCCGCCAGCGTCCTGTAGAACGGATGGCCTTCGGGCTCCACGGCCCAGTTGTACGCGGTCGGTGCCCGGAGCGACCGGGGCACCGCGTTCAGCTCGGGCTGCCGGCGGTTCGCCATGCGGAGCTTGGTCTCGATCACCAGCACCCCGTACATGGAGCCCGTCCCGTACTGGACGCCCGCTTCGGCCGGAGGGATCATCTCGATCTGGTGGATGTCCCGGGGCTCCAGCGTGCTGATCAGGGCCTCGATCTTCATGCCGTCGTCGAGGCGCTGCCCGTCCACGACGACCAGGGGGTAGCGGCAGGGCGAGTCCACGTCCTGGAGGGACTTGGTCGCCCCCCGGAACTCGACGCAGATGTTCACGCCCGGGAGCGAGCTTCGATTGCTCACCCGGATGCCGGGGATCTCACGGTCCAGGATTCCCTCGATCCCCCGGACCCGGGACGCCATCTCCGCGATCTCCTCCTCGGAGATGATGCTCAGCGACGTCCCCGCGGTCCGCATCCGCTGCTGGTTCTCCGAGAGGACCTCCACCGAGAGGGGCTCCATGGCGATGGCCTCCTTCGCCAGGGAGATCCGGAGCATGGTGTTCTCCCGGCCGGCGACCTCGACCGTGTCCACCTGCGTGCCGTACGCTACGTGCTGGAACTCCAGGATCATCCGGTCCCGGACGGGCACGTCCACGAAGCGGAAGATGCCCTGGGAATCCGTGCCGGTCCGGCGCCCGAAGACCAGGAGCTCCACCGACATGTCGGAGACCGGCTCCCGGGTCTGGCTGTCGAAGACCCGGCCCATGACGGAGGTGGTCTCCTGGGCCGGCGCGGGGGCGCCGGAGAGGAGGAGCCCCCCGAGGAGGAGGAGCGTGGCGGTGACGGCGTGAGCGCGACCGGACATCGTCGGAGCCTGCATAGGAGGATCCCCTCGTCCTTGTTACAGTACCTTATACGGCCGAGCGCGGCAAAGGTGTCACCCCGTTGCCGGCTCTGTCGTTTTCCGGGAAACCAAAGGCCATGGCCGAAACCGCCGTCTCCGTCCTGATCCTCCTTCTCCTGGCGGCTTCCCTGATCCTGGTGCCCCTGGGGCTGCCCGGCGTCTGGGTCATGGTGGCCCTGCTCCTGGGGATGACGGTCGCCGGGGTCGTCTCCTGGACCACCTGGGCGGTCCTGGCCGGGTTGGCCGTCGTCTCCGAAGCGCTGGAGTTCGCGGTGCTGGGATGGATGGGGCGGAAGCACGGCGGCTCCCAGCGGGCGTTCTGGGGTGCCGTCGCCGGGGGGCTCGTCGGGGCGGTGGTCGGGGTGCCGATCCCGGTGGTGGGACCCCTCGTCGGCGGCGTCCTGGGCACATTCGCCGGCGCCGGCGCCGTCACCTTCCACGAGACCCGCTCCATGGAACAGGCCTCCCGGGTCGGTTGGGGCGTGGCCCTGGCCCGGGCGTTCGCCGTGGCCCTCAAGACCGGTGTCGGCATCGTCGTTCTCGTGACCGGCGGGCTCGCCCTCTTCGTCTGAGGCGGGCTCCGTCGGCGCACCCGGCACCTCCGCCGGCCTCCATGGTACAAAGACCCCTGAACCCGAAATAGAGAGGCGGAGACCACGGAATGCGGCTGTACAAGATAGACGACAAGACGAGCACGGTGGACCTGGGCCAGATCGAGATTCTCTTCTACCACGGGCGCCCCGTGGCCTTCAAGGACTTCCAGGCGAAGACCCTCTACGCCATGACCGAAGACGTCTCCACCGACGTCTCCTTCCGCCGGGACTTCAAGAAGTCCTGGAACCAGAAGTTCGAGGTCACCGACGGCCAGGCCGAGCTGGAGAACAAGATCCGGGAAGCCCTGACCCACGCCTGAACCCCCTTCTCAGCCGGAGCTGACCCGGAGGACGACCGGGATTCCCATCTCCCGCAGCTCCCGGGTCCCCCAGACGATCGAGTTGCCCGCCTCGTCCACGGCCTGGATGAAGAGGACTTCCCACTCGCCTCCCGGGGCGCCCTTCGGCACGAGGACGAAGCCCTCCCAGCGGCCCTGCTGGGCGTCGCCGGAGAAGAGCGTCAGCTCGGTGAAGCCGGTGATCTGAGCGGTCGTGGGGCCCCGGAACTGGGCGCTGGCCCGGGCCACACCGCTGCCCTCGTCCCGGAAGCGGGCCACCATGGAGACCAGCTCGGCCTCGTTGGCCACGTTGACGTTCCGGGGGCTGAATCCGGCGGACTCCAGGCTCGGCGGAAGCGTATCTCCCCCCGGCTCCGGGGACGTGGTGTCCATCGGCGGGGCGTCCGGAAGCGC
>CAZMPV010000422.1:0-2637 GCA_964567985.1 uncultured Gemmatimonadaceae bacterium | reverse complement strand
CCGCGTCCACGTCGTCGCCCGAGAGGATTCGTCGGACCTGGGAGGGATCGGTCACGTACCTTCGAATCTCCTCGGCCACACGACTCCCCGCCGGCGCGCCGTCGGTGAGGGCCAGGAGCTCCCCGAGGGTCCCCTCGTCGATGATCTCGGTCACGGCGGACTTCACCGTCGGGCCGACGGCGTCCACCTCCAGGGCCATCTGGACGATCCGGTGGGGACCGGTCAGGTCGTCCCCGTCCCCCTCCTCCATAGGGTCGTCGGGACCCGGCTCCCGGAAGAGGGGCGCCGACTGCGCGATGGAGTCCAGGACCTGGGTGTACTGGTCCGGGTTCGGGTCCTCCAGCTCCCAGTCCGAGATGAGCTCGGACACGTGATCCCGGAGGGCCGAATCGGCCTGGGTCCGGACCCGGCCCGCGCCCTCCTCCGCGTGGGTCGAGAGCTTCGTCAGGAGCCGGGTGAGCGAGGTGGAGATCGTCTGCTTCGAGGCGGAAGCGGCGGCCCGGAGGACCTTCACCACCGCGTCGGCCGCCAGCGTGTCGTTCGCGTCCATGGCGAATTCCTTGCGCTGCCGCACGTCTCCGCCCATCTCGACCAGCCGCTCCAGCGTCTCGTCGTCCAGGTCCCGGATCAGCGTCGAGACCCGATCCCGGATCCGCTTCGCCTTCTTGCCGCTGGCCGTTCCCAGCTCCTCGGCGAGCTGGAGGAGGTAGCCGACGATGACCTGGTCGTAGGCCGCCTCCCGCTCGTGGGACTGGATCGTCTCCGCCAGGTCGTGGGCATCCGGGCTGTCCTCCTCGGAGACGGGCTCCTCGGTGGCCATCGCCGCCTGGGCCAGGCCCAGCCAGAGCTCCGACGCCCGGTCGGTCTCCGCCTCGCCCGCCTCGCCCTCCTCGTCCAGGCGGAGCCGGTCGTAGCCCAGGGGATAGATCGTGATGTGGTCCCACGTCGGCAGCTCGTCCCGGGGGAGGGCGCCCAGGGGCTCGTCGTCATCCCGCTTCTCGCCCTCCCGGCTCAGGACCCGGAGGAAGCTCTCGACCTCGGAGACGAAGGTCCCCTTCCGGAAGCGCAGCGCCCCGAGCTGCTCGTCGTGGAGGAGCCTGGCGAGGTCGCTCAACACCGGGTGCTTCCGGTCCGTGGCCACGCCCTCGATGACGAGCTGGCGCTGGGCCACTCCGATGGTCAGGCCGCTCCGGTCCTGGAAGACCTCGTTCAGCCGGTTCAGGACGTTCTCCGCCACCGGCTCGAGGGACGGATGCCCCGGCGGATACATGCCGAACCGGTGGACACCGATCGACAGCTCGAGGAGGAGCTCGCCCAGCTCCCGGGAGAGGGTGGTCGTCTCCTCATCTCCGCCGGCCCTGGCGGCCCCTGGGGGACGACGTCCTTCGTCCCTCGGCTCGGCGGAAGTGGGAGGTGGAATCACGGTCCAGGGGGCTGGTGGGACTGCTCGAGCGACCCGGGGGGCTGCGGGCGTTGGGCTCGCCTGGTCAGGAAGATATATTCGGGGGCGCCGTCTCGCGACGCCCCGCCCCGCTCTCCGCGCGGTCGGTCGGGCACCGTCACGACGGCCCCTCGCCCGCCGACCGAAGCGCCGGCTACCCTGGAAGGATCACCGTGAGCTCCACCGAAGCCCTCACAGATGACGACGCCGGAACGCATCGGCTCGAGGGTGCGGTGAGCCTCTTCGGACACGAGCCGTCCCGGGCGAGCCTGGAGCTCCGACCCCGGAGCAAGGCCTGGCGCCTCCGGAAGGCCGCCCTTCCGGGCCTCGGATTCCTCCTCCTGGCGCCCGTCGTGGCCCTCCTGCCACCCCACGTGCCGTGGGCCGTCGCGGCGCTGGCAGTCGGCTTCTTTCTCGCCCGCCGACGGTGGAAGGAGCGCTTCACCGTGCTGGGATTCGACGGGCGCTGCCCCCGCTGCGGTGCGGAGCTGAGCCTGCCGACCGGGACCCGGCTGAAGACGCCCCACTCCCTCCACTGCGACCGATGCAGGCACGAGCCGGTCCTCACGGTCGAGGCCGACCGCCTCGATCGGGCCCGCCCGAGATCCTGAGCCCGTGACCGCGCTCCGGCGCGCATTCGCCGCTCTCGGGGGCCTGCTCCTCCTCTTCCTGCTCGTGGGGGTCCTCCTCCCGGGAGAGTGGTCGGTGGAGCGGAGCACCGTCGTGGAGGCGGCGCCCGATTCGGTCCACCGGATCCTCCGACGCCCGGCTGCCTGGCAGGCGTGGATGCCCTGGCCCGGCAGCGGCGCCGCCTTCGAAGGGCCCAGGGAAGGACCGGGGGCGGCCTTCTCCTGGGACGACCCCACGTACGGGGCCGGGCGCCTGACGCTGGTGAGCTCCGATCCGCCCCGGTCGGTGACGTATCGGGTCTCGGTCGAGGACGGGGCCTTCACGGTGAACGGGACGATCCGCCTGGAGCCGGCGGACGGCGGGACCCGGGTCCGGTGGTCGGAGTCCGGGGACTTCGGATGGAATCCCCTCCTGGGCTGGACGGCGCTCACCGTCGAGGGTCGGCAGGGGCGCGCTCTGGAACGGGCTCTGGAGCGCCTCGGGGGGACGCTGGACGGCGAGGGCCCGCTCCCTACATCGAGCCCAGCGCCCGCTCGATCAGGGCCTGATTCGACGGGGCCTTCTTC
>CAZMPV010000421.1:0-2639 GCA_964567985.1 uncultured Gemmatimonadaceae bacterium | reverse complement strand
TCTACGTCGCGGCCAGCTGGGTCGTCTTCGAAGTCGTCCAGACCCTCACCGACGGGCTGGGACTCCCGGGCTGGTTCCCGGGCTTCGCCTTCGTCCTCCTCCTCATCGGCTTTCCCTTCGTCCTCGCCACCGCCTTCGTGCAGGAGGGGGGTCCGCGCCAGGACTCGCTGGATGACGCCGCCGAGCTGGAGGAGATCTTCCCCGGGAAAGACGCCGGGGACGCATCCTTTGCCGAGAAGGACCGCACCGGCCGCGTTCTGACCTGGCGCAACGCCTTCCTCGGCGGCCTGGGCGCCCTCTCCCTCTGGGGCCTGGTCGCCGCCGGTTGGCTGCTCCTGCAGGGTGCCCCGGGCGACGACGGCCCGAGCACCCTCGCGGCCGCCTCGGAGACCCGGCCCACGGTGGCCGTCCTCCCCTTCGAGAACCTGAGCGCGAGCGAGGAGAACGCCTATTTCGCCGACGGAATCCACGAGGACATCCTGACCCAGCTCTCGAAGGTCGGGGACCTGATCGTCCTCTCCCGCACGGCGGTCATGCGCTACGAGGAGACCGACGAGAGCCTCGGGACTATCGCCGAGGAGCTCGACGCGGACGCGCTTCTCGAGGGCAGCGTCCGGCGGGCCGGGAACGAGATCCGGATCAGCGCCCAGCTCATCGACCCGACCACCGGCGGCCACGTCTGGGCCGAGACCTACGACCGCACCCTCGACGACGTCTTCGCGGTCCAGACGGAGGTGGCGCGCCGGGTGACCGACGCCCTCCAGGCCACCCTCTCGCCGGCGGAGGAGGAGCGGATCGCGAAGGCGCCCACCGACGACCTCTCGGCCTACGACCTCTACCTGCAGGGCCGGGAGGCGTATCAGCGCTACGAGGAGGACGCCAACGAGGAGGCGATCCGGCGCTTCCGGGAGGTCCTGGCCCGGGACTCCGCCTACGCCCTGGCGTGGGCGGGGCTCGGAAACGCGTACGGCCAGCGGGTCGAGCGCTTCGGCTACGCCCGGGCGTGGGCCGACTCCGCCGTCCGGGTGGCCCGCCGGGCCGTCGAGCTCGACCCCGAGCTTGCCGAGGCCCACAAGGCGTTGGGGCTGGCGTACGCGGTCCAGGGACGGCGCCGCGTCGCCCTCGACGCGTACATGGAAGCGATCCGCCTCGATCCGAACCACGCGGACGCACTCAACAACGCCGGCATCACGTACTATGGATTCGGACGGTACCCCGAGGCGGTCCGGGTGCTCGAGCGGGCGACCAGGGTCGCTCCCCGAGACATCAACGCGCTGACGACCCTCGCGTACACCTACAAGTTCCTGGGGCTGGACGAGCGGGCGAAGGCGCGCATGGCCCGGGCCCGGGAGCTGGCCCCCGACAACCTTCTCGTCCGCCTCTTCCCTCCCAACTACGCCGTCTACGAGGGCAGGCCGGACAGCGCCGTGGCGCTCGCCGAGGCCATCGCGCGGGATTTCCCCGAGAACGATCGGGCGTGGACGATCGCCGCCGGCGTCGCGTACATGGCCGGGGACCTCGATCGGGCCGTCCGCTACGCCCGGGAGTCCCTCCGCGTCGAGCCCGGCAACACCAATCTCATCTTCCACTCCACCGACGTCCTCCTGGGCGTGTCCCTCCTCGAGACCGACAGCCGATCCGACGGACGGGATGTTCTGCAGGAGGCGATCCGCCGAAACGAGCGGAGGATCCGGGAAGGGAGCGAACACTGGCGGCACCCCTGGGACCTGGTCGCGGCTCACGCGGCCCTCGGAAACCTGAGCGAGGCGCTGGACCGATTCGAGCAGGCGTACGAGATCGGCTTCCGCTTCGTCCGCTGGCCCCCGTACGACGCCGCGCTCGACCCGATCCGGGACGAACCGCGGTTCCGGGACCTCATGGATCGGATGGAAGCCGCCGTGGACAGCATGCGGCAGGAAGTATCGAGTCGGAGCGAGAATTCGATCAGGTGAGGTGACGACCATGCCCTCGGACGAGTCTGCGAACACATCCGGACCCGAACAGAAAGAGCCCATCACCCCCCAGCACATCATGCAGGTCGGCATGGGCTTCTGGGGCTCGAAGACGTTCCTGAGCGCCGTCGAGCTCGGCGTCTTCACGGAGCTGGCCGACGGAGCCCTGGACGTCGAGACGCTGCGAGAGCGGCTCGACCTCCACCCCCGGAGCGCCCGGGACTTCTTCGACGCCCTGGTGGCCCTGGGCTTCCTGGAGCGGGAGGACGGGACGTACAGCAACGCCCCCGACGCCGACCGCTTCCTGGACCGGAACAAGCCGTCGTACATCGGCGGCATGCTGGAGATGGCCAACGAGCGGCTCTACCCGTACTGGGCCGACCTGACCCGGGGCCTGAAGACCGGCAAGCCCCAGAACGAGCTCAAGCGGGGCGGCGAGAACTTCTTCGACGTCCTCTACGAGGATCCCGACGAGCTGGGCAAGTTCCTCCGGGCGATGACGGGCGTCAGCATGGGCGCGAACAAAGCCATCGCGCAGGCCTTCCCCTTCGAGGAGCACGACACCTTCGTGGACGTCGGCGGCGCGGAGGGGGGCCTCGCGGTCGAGGTGGCCCGGGCCCACGACCACATCACCGGCGGCTGCTTCGAGCTTCCGCCGGTGGAGCCCCACTTCCGGGAGTACGTCGA
>CAZMPV010000420.1:0-2644 GCA_964567985.1 uncultured Gemmatimonadaceae bacterium | reverse complement strand
CGAGCATCGTACCGGATTCATTCGCTCCTCCCCGTTCGCGCCAGCCTCCGGAGCATCCGCCGGAGCCCTTGGTCCAGGTGACCGCTTCAAACCGAAAGAGAACAGCACCCCCCCGGATGATGGAAGCCCGGCGGTGGTCCCGGGACGGTCTCCCGACCACCGGTCTGGCGGTCCGGGCCGAGCGGGTGGCAATGCATTGTGCCTCTATGTATAATGCTTCTAGGTACTCGACGCGCCGAACTCGAGGAAGAAGCCATGAACATCAACAAGGACCTGGTCGCGGCCTCGTCGACTCCCCTGGTGCTGGCGATCCTCGCCGAGGGGGACAGCTACGGCTACGCGATCCTGAAGCGTGTGCGGGAGCTCTCGGGCGGAGAGCTCGAGTGGACGGACGGCATGCTCTATCCCGTCCTGCATCGCCTCGAGCGGTCCGGCCTGGTCGAGTCACGGTGGGAGAAGGCCGACTCCGGGCGCAGGCGGAAGTACTACCGGATCACCCGGGCGGGACGGGAACAGCTCGCAGAAGAGAGAAGGCAGTGGCGGACCGTGGACGAGACCCTGAAGAGCATCTGGTCGTCCCTCTCCCTCCCGACGCCCGTCGGGCAGGGCCCCGATCCCATTCCCCAGGGAGGTTGAGCGATGCCGGAATCGGTCGAAGCCCTCATCGAAGCGCGCATCGGAGAGTGGCGCTCCCATCTCCTGGGGAGCCGGGCGATCCAGCCCTCCGACGTCGACGAGCTGGAAGACCACCTGAGGGAGCACCTCGACGACCTGACCGGGAAGGGCCTTACCGCCGACGAGGCCTTCCTGG
Source organism: uncultured Gemmatimonadaceae bacterium (assembly GCA_964567985.1). Classification (GTDB taxonomy): domain Bacteria; phylum Gemmatimonadota; class Gemmatimonadetes; order Longimicrobiales; family Gaopeijiaceae; genus CAZMPV01. Next base: position 1,833 of record CAZMPV010000420.1, on the reverse strand, counting down.
TGGCGGTCGGGCGGATGGGGGAGGTCGACGCGCTCTCCCGGGAGTTCGCCCGGGAGCACTCCGAGAGGCTCTGGAAGCAGCTCGTGCACGGACGGAGGGACGGAGGCGGGACGGGCGATCGCGACGAAGTCGGAGCCGCCCCGTGGTGGAGGAGCGAGACCGCCGTCGTCTTCGCCCTGGCCGTGGCCGCCGCCGTCGCCGTCAGGGTGCCCGAGCTCTTCGGTGTCAGGCTGGTGGACGAGAACGCTTTCTACGCGCTGAACGCCAGCTTCTTCACCCTTCCCTTCGTCACGGCCTACTTCGTCTGGAAGAGGCGACTCGGCGCGGAGGTGTGGCGGTGGCTCGCCGTCGCCCTGGCCGGGGCCGCCGTGGTGGTCAACGCCTACCCCTATACGCCCTCTCCGGGCGCCGACACCCAGGCCCTGACGGCGATCCACCTGCCGATGGCGCTCTGGCTCGTCGTGGGCATCGCGTACGCGGGTGACCGCTGGCGGAGCGTGTCGGGACGGATGGACTTCGTCCGCTTCTCCGGCGAGCTCTTCATCTACTACGTGCTGATCGCCCTGGGCGGCGGGGTGCTCATGGGCTTCACCATGGGGCTCTTCGAGGCGATCGGAATCGACGCCGAGAGCATCGTGGAGTCCTGGATCCTTCCCTGCGGCGCCGTGGGCGCCGTCGTGGTGGCCTCGTGGCTGGTCGAGGCGAAGCAGAGCGTGATCGAGAACATGGCGCCCGTCCTCACCCGGATCTTCACGCCCCTCTTCGCCCTGGTCCTCCTCGCCTTCGTCGCGACGATGGCCTGGACCGGACGGGGGATCGACGTGGAGCGGGAGGTGCTGATCGCCTTCGACCTCCTCCTGGTCGTGGTCTTCGGCCTCCTCCTCTACGCCCTGTCGGCCCGCGACGCCACGGATCCGCCCGGTCTCTTCGACTGGGTCCAGGTCGTCCTGGTAGTGAGCGCCCTCGGCGTGGACCTCGTGGCCCTCTGGGCCATCGGCGCCAGGATCACCGACTTCGGCTTCACCCCCAACCGGGTGGCCGCCCTGGGCGAGAACCTCGTCCTGCTGGCCAACCTGGGCGTCTCCGCCGTCCTTTACGCCGGGTTCCTCCGGGGCCGGACACCCTTCGACCGGCTGGTGCGCTGGCAGGCGAACTACCTCTACGTCTTCGCGGCCTGGGGGGCCGTCGTCGCCCTGATCTTCCCGCTGATCTTCGGCTTCCGGTAAGAGGAGCTCGAGACGCCCCGTCTCGGAGACCCGGACCGCCGTGGCCGCGGGCTTCGATGGGGAGGCCGGTGCACGGCCCGTCGGAGCACCGGAAGGCGAGGATGTCCAGCCCCTGCCCGGCGGAAGCACGGGAACGCCCGGGAACGCCTGGGACACCCGGGGTTACACATGCTTGGAAATGGGACCGTCGCATCGGTTCCGAAGGCCGTCCGGCTCTCCTGCATGGGAGGAATACAATGAACGTTCCCTCGCTCCGCGTTCTCATCTGCGCGACGGCACTCTTCCTCGCTTCGGCACTCGGTCCGGCACTCGCGCCGGCCCAGGAGACCGCGGCGGGGGATCGTGGTCCCTGGGAGGTCTCGCTCCTGGCGGGCGGATTCGACGACTGGTATGAGTTCGACCCGGACGGGAGCATCTTCTACCTCGATCCTGACCGGAACGTCATGTACGGGGCGTCGGTGCGGTATCACTTCGCCTCGGGCTTCTCCTTCGGGGTCGAGGGTCGGTACTTCCCCTGGGACATTCGTCCTGCGAGCGGCGGCCTGACGGATATGAACAGCTACTACTACAGCGGTATCCTGGGGTATACGCTCGGCCTGCACGATCG
>CAZMPV010000419.1:0-2648 GCA_964567985.1 uncultured Gemmatimonadaceae bacterium | reverse complement strand
GCCGGCACCATGGGCCACGGCATCGCCCAGGTCGCCGCCGCCGCCGGCTGCCGGGTCCGCCTCCACGACATGGACGCCGAGCCCCTGGAGGCCGCCCTGGAGGGAATCCGGGCGAACCTGGAGAAGGGCGTGGAGCTCGGGAAGGTGGAGCCCGCCGACCGGGAGGCCGCCCTGGAGCGGATCGAGACGACGACCGACCTGGAGGCGGCGGTGGACGGCGCCGACCTCGTCGTCGAGGCCGTCCCCGAGTCCCTGGAGCTGAAGCGGACGGTGCTGGGAAAAGCCGAGGTGGCGGCCCACGAGGGGGCGCTGATCGCCACGAACACCTCGTCGCTGAGCATCGCCCGGATCGCCGAGGCGCTGGAGCGGCCCGGGCGCTTCTGCGGGCTCCACTTCTTCAATCCGGTCCACATCCTGGAGCTCGTCGAGGTGGTCTGGGGCCCGGAGACCGCGGAGGTGACCACCGAGCGGGCCACCGCCTTCGTCCGCCGGCTGGGCAAGGAGCCGGTGGTGGTGAAGGACTCGCCGGGCTTCGCCTCTTCCCGGCTCGGCGTCGTCCTGGGGCTCGAAGCGATGCGCATGGTGGAGGAAGGGGTCGCGAGCCCCGAGGATATCGACAGGGCGATGGAGCTGGGCTACAAGCACCCCATGGGGCCCCTGAAGCTGACCGACCACGTGGGGCTGGACGTGCGCCTGGGGATCGCCGAGTACCTCCACGAGGAGCTGGGCTCCGAGGCGTTCCGCCCCCCGGAGATCCTGGAGCGGATGGTGGAGGAAGGGAAGCTGGGCAAGAAATCGGGCGAGGGCTTCTACGACTGGAGCGACGACGGGTGAGCGAGAAGACGATCCGGGTGGAGCGGGACGGCCGGGTGGCGGTGGTCACCATCGACCGGCCGGAGAAGCGGAACGCCCTGAACGCCGCCGTGCGGGCCGAGCTCATGGAGGCCGTGGACGCCCTGGCCGACGACGACGAGGTCCGGGTCGCGGTGCTGCGGGGCGCCGGCGAGAAGGCCTTCGTCGCCGGGGCCGACGTCTCCGAGTTCGCCGAGCGCACGGCCGCCGAGCAGCGGGAGGTCTACCGGCACCGACGGGTCTACGACGCGGTGGCCGACTTTCCGAAGCCGATCATCGCCGCCGTCCACGGCTACTGCCTGGGCGGGGGCTCGGAGCTGGCCCTGGCCTGCGACCTCCGGGTGGCGGACACCACGGCCCGCTTCGGCCAGGCCGAGATCCGGATCGGCCTGATCCCCGGAGCGGGCGGCACCCAGCGGCTGGCCCGGCTCGTGGGGCCGGGCCAGGCCATGCGGATCGCCCTGACCGGCGACTTCGTGGACGCCGAGGAGGCCCACCGGATCGGCCTGGTCGAGTTCCTGGTGGACGAGGGCGAGCACGTGGAGAAGGCCGTCGAGCTGGCCGAGCGCATGGCCCGCTGGAGCCCGGTCTCGCTGCGGCTCGTCAAGAAGTCGATCCGGGCCGCCATGGAGACGCCTCTATCCGCGGGCCTGGAGTACGAGAAGGAGCTCTTCCTGGCGGCCTTCGCCAGCGACGACGGCCGGGAGGGCGTCGAGGCCTTCATGGAGAAGCGGGACCCCGAGTTCACCGGCCGCTGACGCCGCCCCGGCGGCCCCGACCGATCCCGGCAGCAAGGAGGAGTCCGATGCAGCGTGCGCGCTTCCCGACGGCGTGGGCCGCCGTCGCCGTCTTGCCGGCCCTCGCCGCCCCCTCGTTCGTCCACGCCCAGGAGGCCCACCGGCAGATCCTGGCGGACAAGCTCCAGGACCGGCTCGAAGAAGTGGCCCGGGAGTTCCCCGGGGTGGCCGGCATCCAGGTCGTGGACCTGACCACCGGGGAGCGCTTCGGGGTGAACGAGGAGCTGATCTTCCCCCAGGGGAGCGCGATCAAGATCCCGGTCCTCCTGGAGCTCTTCCGCCGGGCCGACGACGAGCCGGGACTCCTGGAGCGCAGAGTCGAGGTCGGCGCCGACGTCCAGACCGGCGGCAGCGGCGTCCTGGAGACCTTCGGTGACGGAACGTCCGCCCTGGCGCTCGAGGACCTGGCGGTCCTCATGATCCTGCTGAGCGACAACACGGCCACGAACATCCTCATCGACGAGGTGGGGATGGACGCGGTGAACCGCCTCATGGACGAGCTCGGCGCCCCCCGGACCCGCCTCCAGCGGAAGATGATCCGGCCCGAGGCGTCGGCCCGGGGCGACGAGAACCTCTCCACCCCGGCGGAAGCCGCCGAGCTCATGGCCCGGATCCACGCCTGTGAGCTGCCCATCTCGGAGGCGGGGTGCCGGCGGGTCCGGGAGATCCTGGAGATCCGCAAGGGGGGTCCCTTCCCCGCCCCGATCCCCGGCGACGTGCCCGTGGCCTTCAAGCCCGGGGGCATCGAGGGCGTGACCACCGCGTGGGGGCTGGTCGGCCTCCCGGACCGCCCCTACGTGGTCACGGTCATGACCAACTACGGCGGGCCCGGCGGCGACGCCGTCGAGGCGGCCTCGGAGGCAGCGTGGGAGTATTTCCGGCGCCTCTCCCGGGTCACCGACTACGGCGCCCGGGTGCCCCTGGACGTGATCCGAGGGCACCGCCCACCCCCCGGCCGGTGAGGCGCCGGTGAGCACCCGGGCCGTCCGCTGGGGCGCG
>CAZMPV010000418.1:0-2649 GCA_964567985.1 uncultured Gemmatimonadaceae bacterium | reverse complement strand
CCGCCGCTGACCAGGGCGTGGGGGCAGTCTTCCTTGATCCGCTCGGTGGCCTCGAGGAAGTCGATGGCGTAGCGCCGGTGCTCGTCGATGCCCGTGGCCACGGCGAAGACGTTCGGATCGAAGATGATGTCCTCGGGCGGGAAGCCGACCTCCTCGGTGAGGATCCGGTACGCCCGCCGGCAGATCTCGACCTTCCGGTCCGCGGAGTCGGCCTGGCCCTCCTCGTCGAAGGCCATGACGATGACCGCCGCCCCGTAGCGCCGGACCGTCCGGGCCTTCTCCCGGAAGTCGTCCTCGCCGTCCTTGAGCGACAGCGAGTTCACCACGCCCTTGCCCTGGACGCAGCGCAGCCCCTCCTCGATGACCTCCCACTTCGACGAGTCCACCACCACCGGCACCCGGGCGATGTCGGGCTCGGCGGCCATCAGGTTGAGGAAGGTCCGCATCTCCTCGGCCGAGTCCAGCATGCCCTCGTCCATGTTCACGTCGACCATCTGGGCGCCGCTCTCGACCTGCTGCCGGGCCACCTCCAGGGCGGTCTCGAAGTCGTCGTCGGTGATCAGTTCCTTGAAGCGTCGGGAGCCGGTCACGTTGGTGCGCTCGCCGATGTTCACGAAGAGGGAGTCGGGCCCGATGGTCAGGGGCTCGAGGCCGGCCAGCCGGGTCCGGACCGGCAGGTCGGGGAGTCGTCTGGGCTCCACGCCCTCCACCACGTCGGCGAACTCCCGGATCAGCCCCGCCATCGTCTCCGGCGTCTCGTCGTACTCGCCGAACTCGTTGGGCAGGCCCGCGTTGGGGTGGCAGCTCACCGGGAGCGCGGCCACCCCGGCCAGCTCTTCGACGTGGGGCCGGAGCTGCTCGGGGCCCAGGGCGCAGTTCAGCCCCACGCTGAAGAGGTCGGCGTGGCGCACGGAGTTGTAGAAGGCCTCGGGGGTCTGTCCCGACAGCGTCCGGCCGCTCTGGTCGGTGATCGTGCCCGACACCATGATCGGCACGTCCAGGGGACCGTCCCGCCCCAGCTCCCGACCCCGTTCCTCCAGGAGTCCGGTCAGGCCGAAGAGAGCGGCCTTGGCGTTCAGGGTGTCGAAGACGGTCTCCACCAGGAGGGCGTCGGCGCCCCCGTCCAGGAGTCCCCGGGCCTGCTCCCGGTACGCCTCGGCGAGCTCGGCGAAGGTCACGTTCCGGTAGCCCGGATCGGTCACGTCCGGCGAGATCGAGGCGGTCCGGTTCGTCGGGCCCAGGACCCCGGCCACCCAGCGGGGCCGGTCGGGCGTCTTCTTCGTCCACTCGTCGGCCACGTCCCGGGCCAGGGCGGCCGAGGCCCGGTTGAGCTCGTAGACCAGGTCATCGGTGCCGTAGTCGAGCTGGCTGATCCGATTGGCGTTGAAGGTGTTGGTCTCCAGGATGTCGGCACCGGCCTCGGCGTAGCCGGCGTGGATCTCCCGGATGATCCCGGGGCGGCTCAGGCTCAGGAGGTCGTTGTCCCCGTCGAGCTCGTCGTCCCGCTCCGCCAGGGCCTCGTGGTCCCGGAAGTCTGCCTCCGAGAGGTCGTAGGACTGGATCATCGTCCCCATGGCCCCGTCCAGGACCAGGATCCGCTCGTCCACGGCGCTCCGGAGAGCCTCGCGGCGGGCCCGGGCTTCGCTCTCGGTGTCGTCGGTCATCGCTCCCCGCGTTCGGCGGAAGGGGCGGAGTGCTCTCTGTCGGAAGGGAAGTGCGCGCGGCAGGGAGCGGACCGGGCGGGCGCCCGGCTGCAAAAAGAAATCCTCGTCGCGGGAAGCGCCGAGGACGGCTTTTTAGCAGCTTGTTTACCCTGGCCGCAATATGCCACAAATCGCCAGCTTCCCGAATTGATTCAGTGCTAACCTACGGGAGGCCGGGGTGTTCCGCCAGGCGGGTGTGCCCGGGGGCGAGGGGCGGGCCCGGTGGCCGGCTCGGGTGTCCCTGGGGTCGTTCGCGGTGGCGTAATCCCGGGACGGGCGACACCGTATGAAGTGGTCGGGGGCGCGCTCCCGCCCCCGGGAAGACCGGACCGCTCGGCTCCGGGCGCTTCCCTGACCAGGGATGCACTCACTTCCAGGCCGTGGAGGACCGACCATGCTCCGGACCGTCAGCGCCATCTCCGCTCTCGCGCTCCTCTTCACCCTGGCGCCCGTCGGCTCCCTCGACGCCCAGGAAAGCCGGACCGCGCCCCCGGGGGAGCTCCAGGCGCTGAGCCCCGGAAGCCAGGTCCGGCTGACGTCCACCGGCGTGGACCTCGAGCGGGGCACGTACCTCGGCTTCGAGTCCCAGTCGCTCCTGGTGCGGGACGACCGGGACTCCTACGAGGTGCCGCTCCGCACCCTCCGGAGCCTCCACGTTCGCAGCCACGCCACCGTGGAGGCCGCCTGGAAGGGGGCGATCATCGGAGCTGCGGCGGGTGCCGTCTGGGGCGTGATCGTCGACGGGACCGACTGCCCGACCCCGAGCACCTGCGTCACCGAGTACTGGCCCCGTGTCCCGATCGACGCGGCCATCGGCCTGGGCGTCGGGTCCGTGGTCGGCGCCGGCATCGGGCGGCTGATCACCCGCTGGAAGCGCGTCTTCCCCTGATCACGGCGTGAACCAGTAGGTCACCTTCAGCATCAGCACGTTCTCCGGGTGGACCCC
>CAZMPV010000417.1:0-2667 GCA_964567985.1 uncultured Gemmatimonadaceae bacterium | reverse complement strand
GTCTTCCGGTTCTCGAGCCGGGCCAGGTAGTTCTCGTCCCACTGGAGCGAGTCGACCGGGAGCGCGCCCTCGAAGGCCCATTCGATGTCCTCCAGATACTGGCCCGACTCCCAGAGCTCGTCCATCGTCTCGAAGGGCGTGTCCGGGCCCCGTCTCTCCAGGTAGACGTTGAAGTGGGCCCGGAACTCGGGGACGCTGTGGCGTATCTGGGGGAAGAACCCCACCAGGTCCATGCCCAGCGTCAGCTCCGGGACGATCACCGCCCCGTGCTCCCGGAGCGCCATGATCTCGTTCCGGATCTTCTCGTTGACGGGCTGGAAGCGCTCGCCCTCCCGGAAGAGGTCACGGAAGAGGCCGATCCGGGCGCCGTAGAGCCCGTCGTCGTCCAGGTAGGCGGTGTACGGCGTACGCTCGATCTCGCCCAGGCTCGCGTGGGTGAAGAGGTCCCGGGCGTCGAAGCCCCGCATGTAGGTCAGGAGGAGCGCGGCGTCGGCCACGGACTTGGCGTGGGGGCCGAGGCGGTCGTGGGTGTAGGAGATGGCGATCACCCCGGCCCGGCTCACCAGGCCCTGGGACGGGGCGATGCCCACCAGGGACATGTTGCTCGCCGGGCTCCGGATCGAGGCGCCCGTCTCGGTTCCGATCCCCAGGGTGGCGAAGCCGACGTTCACGGCCACCGCCGGCCCGGAGCTCGAGCCCCCGGGGTTCCGGGAGAAGTCGTACGGGTTCTTCGTCTGGCCCCCGATCGAGCTGATCCCCTCGGCGCCCAGGTTGAACTCGTCCAGGTTCCCCTTGGCGAAGATGATCGCGCCGGCCTCCCGGAGCCGCCGGACCACCGTGGCGTCGTCCGACGGGTAGGTGCCCTCGAGGCCGACGTTCCCCCCGGCGGAGGGGATGTCCTTCACGTCGATGACGTCCTTGAAGATGATGGGGATGCCGTGCAGCGGGCTCCGGCGCCCGCTCTCCCGGTACTCCCGGTCCCGCTCCCGGGCGATCTCCAGGGCCCGGGGGTGCACCTCCAGGACGGCGTCGAGCTCCGGGCCGGCGTCGTCGTACGCCTCGATGCGGGCCAGGTAGAGCTCGACCAGGCGCTCGTAGGTCAGGGCGCCGGCGTCCACCGCGTCCTGGATGTCGGCGACGCTGGCCTCCAGGAGGTCGAAGGTGCGCTCGCCGTCGGCCTGCTGGGCGCCTGCGGCGGGAGCGACCGCGATGAGAGCGACGAGCGCTACGACGAGCAGCGAGGCGAAGCGGGAGCGCATGGCTGAGTCCTCCTCGAGGGGAGTGGGACGACGAGACGTCGCCGCGGGCGGGTCGCGGCCGGTCCTCCCAACCTGCCTCGATGCCATCGAGCGGGCAAAGGGGACCTCCGGATCAGGGCTCGGACGAGCCGGGCCCGGGCGGTGACGAGCCGGCGGAGCCCTCCTCCAGGGCCGGAGGCTCCACGTCGTCCTCCGACTTCCGGAACTCCTCGAGGGCGGCGCGGAAGGCCTCGGTGAGCACCCGCAGGCTCTCCCGGGCCCCGTCCTTGAGCTCGTCCCACGCCGAATCGCCGGCCTCCTGGATCTCGGCCAGCTTCTCCCGGACCTCGGCGCGCTTGCGCTCGAGGTCGGCCATGGCGCGCTGATACTGGGCCTCGCGCTCATGCTTGGCCGAGCGCGCCTTCTGCTCGAGGCGGTCCAGCTCGGCGTTCCACTCGTCGAGCTTCGTCTTCGCGGTCTCGACCCACTCGTCTCTGGATCGCACGGTGTCCTCCTCTGTCTGGGGTGCGCGTGCAGCTTGAAAACCCCGACCCCCGTGGCCGTTCCCATCCGGGACCGCTCACGGCGCCCCGTCGTCCCGGCCGCCCAGCTCCAGCACCGACCCCACGTCCACCCGGCGGTCCCGCAGCCTCACCGTGATGACGGTCGCCTCCAGATTCGCCAGGGTGACCACCGCCGCCGTGAGCCGGAAGGGCCAGACCCACTCGACGGTGAAGAGGGCGATCACGGTGAGGAGCGCGAGGAGCCAGGACGTCTTGGCGAGGCGGGTGTGGTAGCTCGGCGGACGACCGAACTTCAGCATGCTCGCGCCGAAGGAGAGGGCGTAGGCGGCGCACCCCGCCACGATCCACGGCCATTCCGCCCGGACGAGCGCCTCCTTCAGCAGGCCGATGCCCAGGAGGAGGGCCGCGTACATGACCACGTCGGCCACCGTGTCGATCCGGGCGCCGAGCTCGCTCCGCTGATCGAGCCATTTCGCCAGCTTCCCGTCGATCCAGTCGGTGAGCGTCAGGGCGAGAAAGAGGAGGAGGAAGGCGCCGTCGCGGCCCGCCGCCGCTACGAGGACCAGGGCCGGCGAAGCCAGGAGCCGGAGGGCCCCCAGGGCGTTGGGGATGGTGAGGAGGCGCCCGGGTGAGGACGTCACGACGCCCCTCAGCTCAGGAAGACCGCGAGATGGAAGTAGACCGGCGACGCCAGGAGGAGGCTGTCGATCCGATCCAGCATGCCCCCGTGTCCCGGCAGGATGGCGCCGCTGTCCTTCACGCCGGCCTCCCGCTTCACCGCCGAGATCGTCAGGTCGCCGGCGAAGCTGACCACCGCCATCGCCAGCCCGAGGCCCGCGGCGGCGGGAGCCGTCAGGGAAGTGAGCCAGGGCGCCAGGAGGACGGCGAGGACGACGGTCGTCGCC
>CAZMPV010000416.1:0-2694 GCA_964567985.1 uncultured Gemmatimonadaceae bacterium | reverse complement strand
AGCAGCAGCGCCAGCGCCGCGAAGAGGGTCAGCACGAGCGAGTAGAAGCGTGGGCGGGCGGTCTCCTCGTCCAGGAGCCGCGACAGGGGGGTGATTTCGGTGATCGCCTGGTCCGGGTCGAGCTCCCGGACAATCCGGCGGACGTCGTCCACCAGGGCCAGGGGGTCGCCGGTGGACTCCAGGACGTACGACATCTGGATCCGGGGGATCTGGGGCTGGTGGGTGTAGATCACCGGCGGCGCCTCTTCGGTGAGGCCTGCGTGGCGGACGTCGCCCACCAGGCCGACGATCTCGACCTCCTCCTCGCCCAGGCTGATTCGCTCGCCGACCGGGTCCCGTCCGTCGAGGAAGTCGGCCGCGAAGGCCCGGTTCACCACCGCCACGTAGGGGTCGTCGGGCCCGTCCGTGTCCCGGAATCCCCGCCCCTGGAGCAGGGGGATGTCCATCGCGGCGAAGAGGTCCCGGGAGACCTGGTACATGCGGGCGTAGCGCTGCTCGTCGGGGGCCGGCTCGTAGACGCCGGGGACCCGGATCGGCCACGCCTCGCCGTCGCCCCTGAAGGGCAGGTAGCGGATGGCGCCGGCCTCCTGGACCGAGGGCAGGGCCTCGGCCCGCTCGATGATCTGGCGGTAGAGCGCCATCCATTCGGCCCGCTCCGTGTGCTTCCGGTCGGAGATCGTGAGCGTCATGGAGAGGGCGTCGGCGGCGTCGAAGCCCGGATCGACGTCGCCCATGGCCTCCACGCTCCGGAGCATGAGGCCGGCGCCCACCAGGAGCACCACCGCCAGCGCCACCTCGGCGGCGACCAGCGTCCGGCGCAGGCGGATGCCCCGGAGGTCCGCGCCCGATCCCCGGCTTCCCTCCCGGAGCTCGCCGCCGGGGGCCACGTTGGACGCCCGGAGCGCCGGGACCAGCCCGGCCGCCAGCGTCGCGGCCAGCGTCACCGCCACGGCCACGCCCAGCACCACGGCGTCCATCTCGACCTGGCCGGTCCGGGGCAACAGCCCCGCGCTCCGGGCCACCAGGAGGTCGGTGCCGACCCAGGCCAGGAGGAGCCCCAGGGCCCCGCCGGCCACGCCCAGCAGGAGGCTCTCGGTAAGGAGCTGCCGCACGATCCGGCCGTTCGACGCGCCGAGGCTGATCCGGATCGCCACCTCCCGGGAGCGGGACGAGCCCCGGGCCAGCAGCAGGTTGGCCACGTTCGCGCACACCAGCAGCAGGACGAAGCCCACCGCCCCCAGGAGCATCCAGAGCGCCGTCTCCACGTCGCCGACGATCTGCTCGTGGAGCGAGACGACGGTGGCCGAGCTCACGCCCGCGTTGGAGTCCGGGAAGTCTTCCTCCAGGCGCCGGGCGATGCCGGCCAGCTCGGAGCGTGCCGACTGCACCGTGGCGCCGGGCGCCAGCCGGCCGAAGGCGCTGGGAAAGCGGACCGCCCGGACCTGGATCGGGATGTCGTCCTCGGGGATGACGGTGATCGGCGTCCAGACCTCGGCGTCCGGGTTGGGGAAGCCGAAGCCTGGCGGCATCACTCCCACCACCTCGAAGGGCCGGTGGTCCAGGGTGATCGTCGAGCCCACGAGACCGGGATCTCCCCCGTAGCGCCGCTGCCAGAAGCCGTGGGAGAGGACGACCACGGCGAGCCCGTCTTCGACCTCCCGGGGCCGGATCGTCCGACCCTCGGCCGCCTCCACGCCCAGCGTGCCGAAGAAGTCGCCCCCGACCCAGACGGTCTCCACCTCCTCGGGCCCGGCGTCGCCCAGGATCGGGTAGTCGGCCGGTAGCTCCGTGTAGAGGCCCATCTCGACCAGCGTCGAGCTCGACTCCCGCCAGTCCCGGAAATCGGGATACGAGAAGGCTGCCCGCTCGATGCCCCGGGTCGGCGACGCCGGCCAGACCCGGACCAGGCGGTCCGGCTCGGGGAAGGGGAGCGGCCGGAGCAGCACGCCCCGGACCACGCCGAAGAGCGCCGTGGAGGCCCCGATGCCCAGGGCAAGGATCAGGAGCGCGCTCGCCGTGAAGCCCGGGCTCTTCCGGAGGGTGCGCAGCCCGTAGCCGACGTCCTGGAGCGCGTCGTCCAGCAGCCGGCCGCCCCGCTCGTCCCGGACCCGCTCCTTGGTGCGCTCCACGCCGCCGAAGCGGCGGCGGGCCTCGCGCCGGGCCTCCTCCGGGTCCATGCCCTGGCGCTCGAGCTCCTCGGCCTCGAGCTCGATGTGGTGGGCGAGCTCGTCGTCCAGCTCCCGCTCGACCTCCTCCTTCCGGAAGAGGATCCGGACCCTGCGCGCGATGCGTCTCAGCCAGTCCATGGCGATCCTCCTCCCGTCGTCGTCATCGTCGTCGTCATCCCGCCTGCAGCACGTGCTTCACCGCCGCCGCGAAGAGCTCCCAGCTCTCCCGCTCCTCGACGAACTGCTCCCGCCCGGCGTCGGTGAGCGTGTAGAACTTGGCCCGCCGGCCCTCGTCGGAGACGCCCCACTCGGCCTCGATCAGGCCCCGGTCCTCCAGGCGGTGGAGCGCCGGGTAGAGGGAGCCCTGGTTCACCTCCAGGACGTCGTTCGACATCTGCCGGATCCGCTTCGAGACCCCCCACCCGTGGAGCGGGCCCAGGGTGAGGGCCTTGAGGATCAGGAGGTCGAGGGTCCCCTGGAGGACGTCTGCCTTGGAGTCGGACACGGGCGGCTTCCCTTGTCGGGT
>CAZMPV010000415.1:1425-2724 GCA_964567985.1 uncultured Gemmatimonadaceae bacterium | reverse complement strand
CCATCCACCACCACTTCGAGAAGCTCGGATGGCCCGAGAGCAAGGTGGTCATCCGGTTCTGGATCGTGGGAATCCTCTTCGCGATGGTCGCGTTCAGCACCCTGAAGATCCGGTGAGGGGGGCGGCGTGGCGGAGAGCGAGCGGGACGAGCGGAGCGGAGAGGCCCGGGAGGCCCACGAGCCCGGGTCGCGGGACGAGCGGAGCGGGACGGAGTCCGACGGACGGCCCCGGGGGCGGCGCAGCCGCCTGCCCGGGGACGGCCGCCGGCCCCTGGAGCGGATCGACGGAGTCAGCATCGCCATCGTCGGCCTGGGCGCCAGCGGACGAGCCGCGGCCCGGCTGGCGCTCGACAGAGGAGGAGAGGTCTATGTCACAGAGATCACGGACGACGCCGAGACTGCAGCTGAGGCAGCCGAGCTCCGGCGCCTGGGCGCCCGGGTCGAACTCGGGGGTCATCGTCTGGAACGACTCGCCCGAGCAGACGCCGTGGTGGTCAGTCCTGGAATCCCCCCGGACGCTCCGGTGCTCGCCGGACTCCGGGAGCGGGACGTGCGATGGATCAGCGAGCTGGAGTTCGCCTTTCGGTTCCTCCAGGGTCCACTGATCGCGGTGACCGGAACGAACGGCAAGACCACCACCTCGGCCCTGACGGCCCACCTCCTCCGGGAGGGCGGCGCCGACGTGGGTCTCGGGGGCAACATCGGCGCGGGGCTGGGGCCGGCCGCATCCGAGCTGGCCCGTCGTGAGCCCGCCCCCGACTGGTTCGTGGTGGAAGCCAGCTCGTTCCAGCTCGCCGACGTCGAGCACTTCGCCCCGGAGATCGGGGTCGTGACGAATCTGGCGCCGGACCACCTGGACCGGTATCCGGACGTCGAGGCCTACTATGCCGACAAGGCCCGGCTCTTCGACAACGCCCACGACGGGAGCCGCTGGGTCCTGAACGGCGACGATCCCCGGGTCCTGGACCTCCCCGGCGACGCCCCGGGCCGGCGCTTCCGCTTCTCCACCGAGAAAGGCGACGCCGAGGCCCGCGTCGAGGACGGCGCCCTGGTCCTGGAGGTCGACGGAGAGCGGGAGGCCCTGCTGGAGAAGGAGCGACTCCCGCTCCTGGGGGCCCACAACGTGGCCAACGCCCTGGCCGCGGCCCTTACGGCACGGCTGGCGGGCGCCCCCGCCGGCGCAGTGGGCCGGGGCCTGGCGTCCGCCCCGGCGCTGCCCCACCGCATGGAGCCGGTGGGAGAGCGGAACGGCGTCCTCTGGATCAACGACTCGAAGGCCACGAACGTGGCCGCGGCCGCC
>CAZMPV010000415.1:0-1415 GCA_964567985.1 uncultured Gemmatimonadaceae bacterium | reverse complement strand
CGCCCCCCCGTCTGGGGGCGGGTGGTTGAGCGCACGGGGGTCCTTTGGACCGCCTCCTCCCCGCCCCCCACCGGGCCCGCGGCCGCCAGCGCCGTCCGGAGTCTGGAGCGGCCCCTGGTCTGGCTCCTGGGCGGCAAGGACAAGGGCGAGGACTTCCGCCGGCTCCGGGAGGTCGTGACGGAGCGCGTCCGGCGGGTCGTGGCCTACGGCGCGGCCCGGGAGCTCATCGAGGAGGCCCTGGCCGGCGCGGTCGTCGTGGAGCGGGTCGACGGCTCCTTCGAGGAGGCCGTCGCCGCCGGGGCCCGGGCCGCCCGCCCCGGCGACGCGCTCCTCCTGGCGCCGGCGTGCTCGAGCTTCGACATGTTCGAGAGCTACGAGGCCCGGGGGGAGCGCTTCCGCGAGCTGGCGGGGGAGGCGGCCTGACGATGCCCGCCCGCCCCGTGGACGTCGCGCCGGCAGGTCCCACGACCTACCCCGACACCGGGCTGGGTCGGGGATGGGAGCCGGCGGCGCTCATGACGGCCACCCTGCTGCTCCTCTCCTTCGGGCTGGTGACCCTCTACTCGGCCAGCTCCTTCCTGGCCCAGCGCCAGAGCCTGCCCGACTACCACTACGTGCTCCGGCAGGCGGTGGGGGTGGCCGGGGGGCTCGGGGCGATGGTGGTCTGCGCCCGGATCCCCTACCGCTGGTGGAAGGGGCTGGCGTGGCCGCTCCTGGCGGTCACATGGCTCCTCCTGGTGGTCGTCGTCCTTCCGGGCACCGAGGCGATCGCCCCGGAGATCAACGGGTCCCGGCGGTGGATCCGGGTCGGCGTCACCTTCCAGCCCTCGGAGCTGGCGAAGGTCGCCGTCGTCGTCTGGACGGCGGCGCTGGCGGTGAAGAAGCGGGACCGGTTCCGGAGCCTGAGCAAGGGCCTCGTGCCCTTCCTCCTGGTCTGGGGGGTCCTCACCGTTCCGATCCTCCTGGAGCCGGACCTCTCGACCGCCTTCCTGGTGGCGCTCCTCGGCGCCCTGGTCGTCTTCGCCGCCGGGGGCCGGATCGGGCACTTCGTCTTCCTGGGCCTCCTGGCGACGCCGGTCCTGGTGCATCAGCTCGGCGTCTCCTTCCGGGAGGAGCGGATCCGGGCCTTCCTGAACCCGGGAGTCGATCCCGCCGGCGCGGGTTTCCAGGTGCGCCAGTCGCTGATCGCCCTGGGATCCGGCGGCGTGACCGGCGTGGGATTCGGCGAGGGCCGGCAGAAGTTCGGGTTCCTCCCCGAGCCCCACAACGACTTCATCTTCGGCCTCATCGGCGAGGAGTGGGGGCTTCTGGGCGTCCTCTTCGTGATCGGGCTCTACATGACCCTGGTCCTGGTGGGCTTCCGGATCGCCCGGCGGGCGCCGGACCTCTTCGGCCAGCTCCTGGTCATCGGCTTC
>CAZMPV010000414.1:0-2730 GCA_964567985.1 uncultured Gemmatimonadaceae bacterium | reverse complement strand
GTCTCGGGTGAGGGCGTACAGCAGGCCCTGCTCAAGATCCTGGAGGGAACGGTGGCCAGCGTGCCGCCCCAGGGCGGCCGGAAGCACCCCCAGCAGGAGTACATCCAGATCGACACCCGCAACATCCTCTTCATCTGCGGGGGGGCGTTCGACGGGCTCGAGGACATCGTCGAGGCCCGGATCGGCAAGCGCACCATCGGCTTCGACCGGGAGGAGGGGATCCGGGACGAGAAGAACGTCCTGCGCTGGGTCGAGCCCGAGGACCTCCAGCGCTTCGGGCTCATTCCCGAGCTCGTGGGCCGGCTGCCCGTGAGCGTCCACCTGGACGAGCTCGACGAGGACTCCCTGGTCCGGATCCTCCAGGAGCCCAGGAACGCGCTGGTCAAGCAGTACACGAAGATGTTCGACCTGGAGGAGATCGGCTTGACCTTCGATCCGGCGGCGCTGCGGGCCATCGCCGAGAAGACGCTGAACCGGGGCACGGGGGCCCGGGGCCTGCGCTCGGTCATCGAGGGGATCATGCGCGACGTCATGTTCGACCTTCCCTCCCGGGACGACGTCCGGGAGGTCGTGGTGACCCGGGAGTGCGTGGAGGAGGGCACCGCGCCTCTCCTCGTGCTCCGACCCGAGGCACAGAAGAAGGAAGCTTAGAAGCGTGTCCGAGTAAGGGGCGCACCCGAAAGGAGTCCATGCCCACCCTCCTCCGGGCCGACGAAGAGGTCCGAATTCCCGACGAGCTCCCGGCCATCGCGCTGCGGGACCTCGTCTTCTTCCCCTACATGGTGCTGCCCCTCCTGATCGGCCGCCCCAGGTCGGTCGGGGCGCTCCGGGCCGCCCGGGGCGACGACGACCTCCTCCTCCTCGTGGCCCAGAAGGACGCCGACGTCGAGGAGCCCGGTCCCGACGACGTCCACGGCGTGGGCACCGTCGTCCGCATCGTGCAGTCGTCCCAGCTCCCCGACGGCACCTCCCGGGTCGTCATGGAAGGCCTGGGCCGCGTGCGGATCGACGACCTCCGCCTCGAGCCCCGCCCGGAGCCCGGCCGGGGCGGTGAGCGGGACCCGGACCCCGCCCCGGACGAGCGGTCCTTCCGGGCAGGGGTCGAGCTCCTGGTGCCCCGGGAAGCCGAGGACGCCGGGGAGCCCCGGGGAAAGGACGTGGAGGCCCTGGTCCGGCAGCTCCGGCGGATGTACGGGGAGTACGCCCACCTCCACGAGCGCATCCCCGGCGAGATCTCCGAGACGCTGGGCGACGTCGAGGACGCGGTGCGCATGGCGCACCTCATGTCCGGCCATCTCCTGGCCGACGTGCCCGAGAAGCAGGCGCTCCTGGAGCAGACATCCCTCCGGGACCACCTGGCCGGCATCCGGGAGATCCTGACCCGGGAGCTCGAGATCCTCCGGATCGAGGAGAAGCTCGACGCCGAGATCCAGAGCCAGATCGAGACCGGTCGGCGCAAGCACTACCTCCAGGAGCAGCTCAAGGCGATCCACAAGGAGCTGGACGAGGAGGAGGACGAGTGGTCCGACCTCGAGCGGAGGATCGACGAGGCCCGCCTCCCGGACGGGGCCCGAAAGCGGGCCGACCGGGAGCTGGAGCGACTCCGTCAGCTCAACCCGGTGGCGCCCGAGGCCGCCGTGATCCGGAGCTACCTGGACTGGATCGTGAACCTCCCGTGGCTCGAGGCGAGCGACGACAACCTGGACGTGGAGCACGCCGGGGAGATCCTGGACGAGGCCCACTACGGCCTCGACGAGGTCAAGGAGCGGATCCTCGACCACATCGCGGTCCTCTCCCTGGTCGGGCGTCTCCAGGGTCCGATCCTCTGCCTTGTGGGCCCGCCCGGGGTGGGCAAGACCTCCCTGGGGCGGAGCATCGCCCGGGCC
Source organism: uncultured Gemmatimonadaceae bacterium (assembly GCA_964567985.1). Taxonomy (GTDB): domain Bacteria; phylum Gemmatimonadota; class Gemmatimonadetes; order Longimicrobiales; family Gaopeijiaceae; genus CAZMPV01. The sequence continues at coordinate 844 of CAZMPV010000414.1, read as the reverse complement.
CTGGGTCGGGAGTTCGTCCGGGCGAGCCTGGGCGGGGTGAAGGACGAGGCCGAGATCCGCGGCCACCGCCGCACCTACGTCGGCGCCCTGCCGGGCCGGATCCTCCAGGGCATGCGCCGGAGCGGCACCCGGAATCCGGTCTTCCTGCTTGACGAGGTGGACAAGCTGGCCCGGGACTTCCACGGCGACCCGGGGGCCGCCCTCCTCGAGGTGCTGGATCCGGAGCAGAACTCCACCTTCACCGACCACTACCTGGAGCTCGAGTTCGACCTCTCCGACGTCCTCTTCCTGGCCACGGCGAACACCCTGGCCGGAATCCCGGATCCCCTCCGGGACCGGATGGAGATCATCCGGATCCCGGGCTACCTGGAAACCGAGAAGCGGACCATCGCCCGGCGCTTCCTCTGGCCCGAGCAGGCCACCGACCACGGCCTCCGGCCGGACCAGGTGGAGATCGACGACGAGGCCCTGGCCCGGATCATCCACACCTACACCCGGGAGGCCGGCGTGCGGGAGCTCGACCGGCAGATGGGCCGGATCGCCCGGAAGGTGGCCCGGCGACTGACCGGCGGAGAGCTCGATCCCGACCGGCCGGTCCGGGTGGAGGCCGGCGGCCTCCAGGACCTGCTCGGCCCCGCCCCCTACGTCCCGCCCAGCCGGGAGGACGAAGAGGAGCGGACCGGGATCGCCAACGGCCTGGCCTGGACGCCCGCCGGCGGCGAGGTCCTGGACGTGGAGGTGGCGGTGGTTCCCGGGTCGGGCCAGACCCGTCTGACCGGGGCCCTGGGCGACATCATGAAGGAGTCGGCCTTCGCCGCCGTCACCTACGCCCGCTCCCGGGCCC
>CAZMPV010000413.1:0-2747 GCA_964567985.1 uncultured Gemmatimonadaceae bacterium | reverse complement strand
CTGGCCGGGGGCGACATCTACCCGGCGCTGGAGCGGGGCGCCATCGACGCCACCGAATGGGTCGGCCCCTACGACGACCTCGAGCTCGGATTTCACGAGATCGCGCCGAACTACTACTACCCCGGGTGGTTCGAGCCGGGCCTGAACGCGACGCTCCAGGTGAGTCGGCGGGCCTGGGACGAGCTCCCCACCCTCTACCAGGAGGCCCTGGAGACCGCCACCCGGGAGGCCTACCTGATCACCATGGCCCGCTACGACGCCGAGAACCCGGTGGCCCTCCAGACCCTGGTGAACGAGCACGGAGTCACGCTCCGGAAGTTCTCCGACGAGATCCTCCAGGCGGCCTGGGAGGAGTCGAACGCCTACCTGGAAGAGCAGGCCGCCGACGACGAGGCGTTCCGGCGCGTCTACGAGTCCTTCCGGGAGTTCCGGAGTCGGGTATACCCCTACTTCGCCGGTAACGAGCTCGCCTTCGCCGAGTTCGCCTTCCCGAAGCTCGAGATCTGAGGGTCCCGGACCGTGGATCGTCGCGACTTCCTGGACAGGGTCGCCGCCGGGCCGTCCCGGGAGGGCCCCGGGGGCCAGGAGGCCCCGAACGTCGTCACCGGACGCCGGGTCGAATGGCGCCTCGCCAGCAGCTATCCACGGAACCTGGACATCCTCCACGGGGCGGCCGAATACGTGGCGGAGCGGGTGGCCCAGCTCACCGGGGACCGCTTCACCCTGAGGGTCTTCCCCCCGGGGGAGATCGTCCCGGGCCTCGGTGTCATGGACGCGGTCCAGCAGCGGACCGTCCAGGCCGGGCTCACGGCCGGATACTACTACGTCGGCAAGAGCCCGGCCCTGGCCTTCGACACCGCCGTGCCCTTCGGCCTGAGCGCGCGCCAGCGCTTCGCCTGGCTCTACCGGGCCGGCGGCCGGGAGCTCCTCCAGGACGTCTACGCCGACTTCGGAGTCCACGCCATTCCGCTGGGGAGCACCGGAGGGCAGATGGGCGGGTGGTTCCGCCGCCCCCTGGACGGGCTCGACGACCTCCGGGGCCTCCGGATGCGGATCCCCGGGATCGGCGGCGAGATCATGACCCGCCTCGGGGTGAGCGTCCAGGTCCTGGCCGGCGCCGACGTCTACCCGGCCCTGGAGCGGGGCGCCATCGACGCGGTGGAGTGGGTCGGCCCCTACGACGACGAGCGGCTGGGCCTCCACCAGATCGCCGAGAACTACTACTACCCCGGCTGGTGGGAGCCCGGCGTGACCACGACCCTCCAGGTCGGGCGGCGGGCATGGGACGAGCTGCCGTCCCTCTACCGGGAAGCCCTGGAGGGAGCGTGCCGGGAAGCCACCCTCCTGACCCTGGCCCGCTACGACGCGGCGAACCCGTCGGCGCTCGAGCGCCTCGTCGAAGAGCACGGGGTCCGACTCCGACGCTTCTCCGACGACGTGATGGAGGCCGCATGGGAGGAGTCCCGGGCCTATCTGGAGGAGCAGGCCGCCGCCGACGACGCCTTCCGGACGGTCTACGAGTCCTTCGCAGATTTCCGGAGCGTCGTCTTCCCCTACTTCGCCGGCAACGAGCTCGCCTTCGCGCGGTTCGCCTTCCCGAAGCTGGGGATCTAGGACCGGAGATCTAGGAACGAAGCTCCCGGTCCGTGGCCGGGCGTTTGCGGGCCGGGTGCCCGCCGGGCAGGACGAGGCCCTCGAGAACCCCGAGCGCCTTCCGCACGATGAAACGGGACCGCGGAGTGACCGCCGCAAGCTTCGCAGCGAGGAGTGAAATGCACTCGCCCCGTTCAGCCCGGATCTCTCGCAGGCGCTCACGTCCCCGCTCGGTTGCCACGGCAAGCCGGTGGCGTCGGTCCCTGGACCCCACGATCCGGATCACCAGGCCCCGGTCTTCGAGTGTCGAGATTAGACGGCTCATCGCCGAGGGGGAGACCTGCTCCACCGCGGCGAGCCGTCCCATCCTGATCGGGCCGGCACGTGCCACCACGGAGAGCGCCGCGACGAGCTCGGGACCCAGGTCGTCACACTCTCGCTCCAGACGATGCCGGCGGATCAGGTGCACCGCCACCCTGTCGAGCCGCCCGGTCGCGTCGAATACAAGTTTCCCCGGCCGTGGACGACGGTGCGAGCGTCGGAGTCCCAGTTTCCACCATCGGCGTGTCATACCCCCCTCTCCCCGGGATGATGTCTCTTCGTTCTCCAATCTGTGGCGGTCGCGCCGATTGGCCCGCTTCATTTGCATGATGCAAACTACCGATGGGCCAGCGGATGGCTGGTCCGGCCGGGGACTTCACGCACCGCGTCCAGCGAGGCGCCCCATGCATTTGTTTGACTCATGCAAACAAAGGCGCCGCAAACAAGCGACGCCGTCAGACTGCGCCTCGGAGGCGAGTTAAGGGCGGCACGGGCGTCCGGGCTGCTCCCGGCCCCTCCTCACCCTCCCGGCGCCGGCCCGATCCCCGGGAGGGCGTAGACGATGATTGCCGTCAGGACCACCACCTGGATCGCGATGAACGGGATCACGCCCCTGTAGAGGCTCGTCGTCGGGATCCGGGGCGGCGTCACGCCCCGGAGGTAGAAGAGCGAGAAGCCGAAGGGCGGGGTCAGGAAGGAGGTCTGGAGGTTGATGGCCAGGACGATGCCGAGCCAGACCAGGGGAATCCCCAGGATCTCGGCCGGGGGGACGATCAGCGGGACGATGATGAAGGCGATCTCGAAGAAGTCGATGAAGAAGCCCAGGACGAAGA
>CAZMPV010000412.1:0-2753 GCA_964567985.1 uncultured Gemmatimonadaceae bacterium | reverse complement strand
GGATCTCGCCCCTCTACGTGAGCGTCCACGCCACCGAGCCCGAGGTCCGGGCACGGCTGGTGAAGAACGAGCGGGGCGGGCTGATCATGGACCAGCTCGAGTTCCTGGTGGGCAACGGCCTCGAGGTCCACACCCAGGTCGTCCTCTGCCCGGAGTGGAACGACGGCGAGCACCTGGACCGGACCATCGACGACCTCTACGGGCTGGGGGAGGGCGTCCGGACGCTGTCGGTCGTCCCCGTGGGGCTGACCAAGTACAACATCCACCAGCCGGTCCGGCCACTGGAGGCGGACGAGGCCGCCCGGGCCGTGGAGCAGGTGGAGCGGGCGCGTGAGCGGGCGCTGGCGGACCGGGCGGCGGGGTGGTGCTACGCCGCCGACGAGCTCTTCCTCCACGCCGAGATGCCCCTTCCCGACGACGACTACTACGACGACTGGTCCCTGGTGGAGAACGGGGTCGGGGCCGTGAACCGCTTCCTCGGCGACCTGGACGAGCAGATCGACGACGCGCCGAGCCTCCCGGGCCGCCGGATTCGGCTCGTCACCGGGCGCTCCATGGCCCCCTTCCTCCGGGAGCGGTCCGGACGCCTGGCCGAGGTCACCGGCGCCGACGTGGAGGTGCTGTCGGTCCGGAACGACTTCTACGGCGAGACCGTGACCGTCGCCGGCCTCCTGTCGGGCAGGGACATCCTCCGGGAGGCCGGCGACTCCGGCGAGGACGACATCGTCCTGATCCCCGCCGAGACGCTGAACCAGGACGACCTCTTCATCGACTCCCTCTCCCTGCAGGACTTCCGGGACACGGTGGCGCCGGCCCGGGTCGCGGCCGGCTACGACGTCGTCGAGGCCCTCTGGTCCCTGTGAAGAAGAAGCTCCCGGTGGTGGCCGTCGTCGGCCGCCCCAACGTGGGGAAGTCCACCTTCTTCAACCGGGTGATCGGGGGCCGGGTCGCCATCGTGGACGACACGCCGGGGGTGACCCGGGACCGGAACTTCGCCCTGGCCGACTGGGCCGGTCGGAGCTTCTACATCGTCGACACAGGCGGCGTGATCGAGGGGAGCGACGAGCCCATGGACCGGGCGGTCCGCACGCAGGCGCTGGTGGCGGTGGAGGAAGCCGACGTCATCGCCTTCATGGTGGACGGCCAGGCCGGGATCCACCCCCTGGACGAGCGCCTGGCCGGGCTGCTCCGGGGCCGGGAGACGCCGATCGTGCTCCTGGTCAACAAGATGGACAACCTCCCCCGGTCCCAGGACCACCACGACTTCTGGGCCCTGGGCATGGGCGAGCCCCTCCCGGTGAGCTCGACCTCCGGGAAGGGCTCCGGCGACGTCCTCGACGTGATCGTGGAGAACCTGCCCGAGGAGGCCGAGGAGGAGCCCGAGCCGGGAGAGATCCGGGTCGCCGTGATCGGCAAGCCCAACGTGGGCAAGTCGAGCCTGGTGAACCGGATCCTGGGCGAGGAGCGGGTCGTGGTGAGCGAGGTGCCCGGCACGACCCGGGACCCCGTGGACACCCACGCCCGCTACGGTGACCACCACCTGGTCTTCGTGGACACCGCCGGCCTCAGGCGCCAGAGCCGTCTCTCGGGCGACCTGGAGTTCTACGCCAACCTCCGGACCGAGCGGGTGGTTCGCCAGGCCGACGTCTGTCTCTCGCTGGTCGACGCCACCGAGGGGCTGGCGCTGACGGACCTGAAGGTGGCCCGCCGGGCCTGGGACGCGGGGAAGGGCGTCATCCTCCTGATCAACAAGTGGGACCTGGTCGAGAAGGAGACCGGCACCGCTCCGGAGTACGAGAAGATCCTCCGCGAGCGGGCCGACTTCCTCCAGTGGGTGCCGATCCTATTCGTCTCGGCGAAGACCGGCCAGCGCGTCCAGCGGACCCTGGACACGGTCCTCCAGGTCCAGGCCGAGCGGGGACGCCGCATCCAGACCTCCGAGGTGAACGACGTCCTCCGGGAGATCGTGGATCGCCAGCCGCCGCCCCACCACCAGGGTCGGCCGGTGAAGCTCCGCTACGCTACCCAGGTCAGCGTGGAGCCCCCGACCTTCCTGATCTTCTCCAACTTCCCCCGGGAGGTCCCGGATCACTACATTCGCTACATTCGGAACTCCTTCCGGGACCGGTGGGGCTTCGTGGGAACGCCCGTCCGGATCCGCTTCAAGGCGAGCCAGGAGAAGCGCCGCGCGTGAACCCTTACGTCCTCGTCGCCCTCTCGTACCTCCTGGGCGCGACCCCCAGCAGCCTCTGGGTGGGGAAGTGGGCGTTCGGCGTGGACCTCCGGGAAGAGGGGAGCGGCAACCTCGGGGCCACCAACACCTACAGGGTCCTGGGCTGGAAGGCGGCCCTGCCGGTGATGATCGTGGACGTGGGGAAGGGGTGGCTCCCGGTCTGGCTCTTCCCCCAGCTCGACGGGGGCGCCGCCTGGAGCTGGACCCTGGCGTACGCCGCGGCCGCGATCGTCGGCCACGTCTTCAGCGTCTGGGTCCGCTTCCAGGGCGGAAAGGGGGTGGCCACGAGCACCGGGGTCTTCCTGGCCCTGGCGCCGATCCCCCTGCTCGTGGGGCTCGCCGTCTGGGGCGCCCTCGTCTTCGCCACCCGGATCGTCTCGGTGGCGTCGCTGACGGCGGTCCTGGCGGTCCTGGGCGCGACCTGGCTCCTTCCGCCGCCGGGGACGGGCGACGGTCTGCTGGCCTTCACCGCGGCCCTCGCCGCCTTCGTCTTCTGGGCCCACCGCTCGAACATCGTCCG
>CAZMPV010000411.1:0-2758 GCA_964567985.1 uncultured Gemmatimonadaceae bacterium | reverse complement strand
ACGTTCACGCTGGGCCGCTGGGTGGCGATGATGAGGTGGATGCCGATGGCCCGGGCCTTCTGGGCGAGCTGGGTCAGGGGCTTCTCGACCTCGCTCTGGACCGTCATCATCAGGTCCGCGAGCTCGTCCACGAAGACGACGATGTAGGGCAGGAGCCCGTCGTCGTAGACCCAGCGGTCCGGGTCCCCCTCCTCGCCCTCGGGCTCGGCCCGCCGGAGGGGAACGTCGTCCCGGACCCGCTGGTTGAACTCGGCGATCGAGCGGACGCCGTTGGCGCTGAGCAGCGAGTAGCGGTGCTCCATCTCCAGGACGGCCCACTTGAGCACCCCGGCGGCGTCCTTCGGGTCGGTGACCACGGGGTGGCGGAGGTGGGGCAGGTCCACGTAGGCCGAGAGCTCCACCATCTTCGGGTCCACCATGAGGAAGCGGAGCGTCTCCGGCGTGTGCCGGTAGCAGAGGCCGGTGATCAGCGAGTTGATGCAGACCGACTTCCCCGACCCCGTGGCGCCGGCGATCAGCAGGTGGGGCATGCGAGCGAGGTCGGCCACGTAGGGCTGGCCGGTCAGGTCCTTGCCCATGGGAAGGGGGAGCTTGCTCCGGCTGTTCCGGAAGGCCCTGGACTCCAGGACGTCCCGGACCTGGACCACCTCGGGCTCCGGATTCGGAATCTCGACGCCGACGGCGCCCTTGCCCGGGATCGGCGCCACGATCCGGACGCTCTCGGCCTTCATCGCCATGGCGAGGTCGGCGTCCAGATTGGTGATCTTGTTGACCTTGATCCCCGGGGCCGGCACCAGCTCGAACTGGGTCACCACCGGGCCGGTGGTCCGGCCCACCACCTCGCACTCCACGTTGAAGGTGCCGAGCTTGTCCACCAGGACCTCGCCGAGGCGGTCGAGCTCCCGCTCCATCCCCGCCGTGTCCCGGTCCTCCGGGGCGGTGAGGAGCTCGAGAGGGGGAAGCTCCTGGTCGGCCAGGGCGGCCGGGTCCGCCGGATCGGGGAAGAGCTCGTCCGGCACCGGCCCGTCCTCCCTGCCGGCACCCCCCGGCTCCGGCACCGGGGGCGGCGGGGGCGGCCCGGCCCCCTCGGGCTCCTCCTCGTCGGTGACCTCCTCGGTCTCGTAGAGCCGCTCCCGGCGCTCCCGCTCCGCCTTCTCGGCCCGGACCGCCTGGAGGCGGTCGAGGGCCTCCGTCGCCCGGCGGGCCGCCCGGGCGATCACACCCCGCCCCTGGCCCGCGGCCCGGACCAGGGACCGCAGGGGGTTCCATCCCAGGGTGCCCACGGAGAGCGCCGCCAGGAAGGCGCCGAGGATGAGGATCGCACCGAGCCAGCCGACCCCGGAGACGAGGGGCTGCCCCAGGGCGCCGCCGAGCCAGCCGTGGACCGCCGACCCGGCCCCGGCGACGTGGAAGAGGGGAGGGAGCAGGACCAGGAGCCCGCCGGCCAGGACCGCCAACCGCAGCGACCAGGCCTCGTCGAGCCAGTCGCCGGCCCGGAGCCCGCCCACGAGGAGGAGGATCGGGACGAAGACGGCCGCGCCGCCGACGACGCCCAGGAGGGCGTGCTGGACGTAGCCGCCCAGCGCGCCCATGGCGTTGCCCGTGGGGAACCACTCCACGCCCCGCTCGCCCAGGATCGACACGGGCATCAGGGCCAGGAGGAGGAAGACGCAGAGGGCCAGGAGCCCCAGCGCCAGGATGTCTCTCTGTTGCTCTCGGGAAAGCATGGGCTCGTCGGGAGGCCCGGGGCGCGGATTCAGGCGTCGGCGTCGGCGGCCCCGTCGCCGTCGCCCGAGGGGAGCCGGATCATCCGGTCCTCCATCTCGGGCACCAGGTCGAAGCGGTCCCGTCGGGCGCACAACGAAAGATCGGACTCCAGGCCGATCTCCACCAGGGCCCGCCCGGCCGCCGTCCCCCGGAGGAACGCCTCGTCCGGGGCGAAGCGGGAGGCCAGGTGGAGGGCCGCGCTCCCGGCGTCGTTCAGCGTCGGCTCCCTCCCGGTCCGCTCCCGCAGCTCCCGGAGGAGATGTCCGGCGCAGACCGCGTCGTCCATGGAGAATCGGTCCTCCTTGCCAGCGCAGATCACCACCACGTCGTCGGCGTCGGCCAGGGCCTCGACCACCGCCGAGAGGTTCAAGAAGCATGCCGAGAGCGTCCGCTCGGCGCCCTCGGCGGCCATGAAGGCCCGGGTCCCGTTCGTCGTGCTCATGACCAGGCGCTTCCCTTCCACGGTCTCCGGCACGTACTCCGAGGGGGAGTTACCCAGGTCGAAGCCCTCGACCTTGAGCCCCTTCCGCTCGCCGCAGAGGAGCGTGTCCTCCCGGCCGAGGGACGAAGCCAGCTTGATCGCGTCCTCGGTGGAGACCGTGGGGTAGATGGCACGGGCGCCGTGGGCCAGCGCCGTGACCACGGTGCTCGTGGCCCGGATCACGTCGATGACCACCGCGGTCCGATCCGCGACGCCGGCCGTCTCGACGGCTCCCGCCGCGAAGTAGACGTCGGCCTTCACGCCCCCGATCCCTCCGCCGCCGCCCGCTCCTCCATGAAGCGGCCGATGAAGTGCGTGTCCACGTCGCCCGCCGCGAAGTCGGGATTCCGGACCACTTCGGAGAGGAAGGGGATCGTCGTGTCGATGCCCTCGATCACGAAGGAGTCCAGCGCGTTCCGGGCCCGGACCAGGGCCTCGTCCCGGGTGTTGCCGTGAACGATCAGCTTGGCGAGGAGCGAGTCGTAGTGGGGAGGCACGCGATATCCCTGG
>CAZMPV010000410.1:0-2765 GCA_964567985.1 uncultured Gemmatimonadaceae bacterium | reverse complement strand
TCGCAGCTCTCCTTCCCACGGGCTCCCGCTCCATGAAGCGATCGTTCGCCCTCGCGATGATCGTGGTGACGTTCGCCGCGGTCCCCCTGGCCGGCCAGACCTCCTTCTCCGACGCCCTCCGGAACCGGATCGAAGCCGGCCTCGCCACGGGCTGGGTCGCCGCGGGCGGCGACCGGGTCCTGGCCATGGGCGCCCTTCCCAGCTTCTACGAGGCCCGGGGCTTCCGGCCGGCGTGGTTCGACGGCGCCCGCCCGCTTCCCCGGGCCCGGACGCTCCTCCGAGAGCTGCGCGCCGCCCGGGAGGAGGGGCTGGATCCGGACGACTACCATCTGGCGCCCGTCGACAGCCTGCTCCGGATCCGGGGTGGCGGAGCCGACGACGTGGAGCGGAGGGTGGACGCCGAGCTCCTCCTCACCGACGCGTTCCTCGTCTACGCCTCTCACCTCCTCCAGGGACGGGTGAATCCGGAGAGCATGGAGCCCGAGTGGGTGGCGAACCGCCGGGAGGCGGACTTCGCGGAGGTGCTCGCCGAGGCTCTCGGGGGACGGGGGATCCCGCAGACGCTGGCTTCCCTCCGATCGTCCGATCCGGGATACGGGGCGTTGAAGGACGCTCTGGCCCGGCTCCGGCGGGTCGCGGACCGAGGGGGCTGGCCGGAAGTGGCGGACGGTCCCACCCTGCGGCCCGGCGATCGAGATCCCCGGATTCCCCTGCTCCGCCGTCGACTGGGGGCGTCCGGAGACTTCGACCCCCACTCGGGGATCGGGGAGGAAGCCGGGGAGGCGGTGGAGGAGAACCTCTTCGCACCGGATCTCGAGTCGGCCGTGCGCCGCTTCCAGGACCGTCACGGGCTGGAACCGGACGGGGTGGTCGGATCCGGGACGCTCTCCGCCCTGAACGTCCCGGTGGAGGAACGGATCCGGCAGATCGAGGCGAACCTGGAGCGCTGGCGATGGCTGCCGGAGGACCTGGGCAGCCGCCACATCCGGGTGAACATCGCCGGCTTCGACGTGCAGGTCCGGGAAGCGGGCGAGATCGTGCTCCGCATGCGGGCGATCGTCGGGCGGGCCTACCGGGAGACCCCCGTCTTCACGGGCCGGATGACGTACCTGGTTCTCTCTCCGTACTGGCACGTTCCCCCCGGGATCGCCATCAACGACAAGCTTCCGGCCGTCAAGGAGGACCCGGGATATCTGGCCCGGGAGCAGATGACCCTCCTGGACGCGGCGACGAACCAGCCGGTGGATCCCGCCACCGTCGAGTGGAGCGACGTGACCCGCCAGAACTTCAACCAGCGGTTCCGTATCCGGCAGGACCCGGGGCCCCACAACGCCCTGGGCAGGATCAAGTTCATGTTCCCGAACCGCCACAACGTTTATCTTCATGACACGCCGGGCCGGGAGCTCTTCGCCAGGGCGGAGCGGAGCTTCAGCTCGGGCTGCATACGGGTCGAGAAGCCCCTGGAGCTGGCCGAGTACCTTCTCCGGGGGGACCCTTCCTGGACCCCCGAGCGTATGAAGCAGGTCATCGAGCGGGGGGTGGAGACCTCGGTGGTCCTCCCGGAAGCCGTTCCGGTCCACATGCTGTACTGGACGGCGTGGGTGGAGCCCGACGGGACGCTCCAGCTCCGGCGAGACCTGTACGACCGGGACGATCGGGTGCGGGCGGCCCTGGCCGCCGATCCTCCCGGACCCTGACCTTACCCGACCGCGTCTACGCGATCCCGTTCGCCGGGGTCGCACGCTCAGGAGAGCCATGTTCAGACGTACCTTCGTGTCGCGCCGCCTCGGCGTGCGTTCCGGGCGCTTCGCCCCACCTCGGGCCCTCGTGGCCGTCCTGGGCGCGTCGCTCCTCCTGGCGGCGTGGCCGGTGGGCGACTTGAGGGCGCTCGGGACGATTCCGGAAGCCGGGGTCGAGGTCGTCCTCGATCCGGGTCTCGAGCCGGTCCGGCACGCGCCGGGGACGCTCACCACCACCGAGGGCGCCTTCGATCCCGGCCTCTCTCGCGTGTCGGTGACGGCGGGGGACCGGCGGATCGACTACCGCGTCGGGTTTCTGTCGACGCTTCCCGAGGGCTCCGTCCGGATCCGGCTCACCGGGACGTTCGCCGGCGGATCCGGCCTCCTTCGCTTCTCGGGGGGGAGCGCCCGACCCGACGGTCCCGGCCAGTGGATCTGGACGGCGCCGGAGCGGCCCGGCGTCCAGGCGCTCCGGATCGTGGTCCCGGCGGCCCGGGACTCGGTCAGCCTCAACGTCTTCCTCCTCCATCCGAGGGAGCGAGCCCGGGACGGGACGTTGAACGGATACCGGATCGGCCAGTACCCCGACGAGCCCTTGCGGAACGATCCCGCGTACGAGCGCCCCTCGGGGTTCATCGAGCTCGCGGCGGAAGACGAGAACCTGGCCGTCTCTCCTCACTTCACCCTCGGTCAGTTCGCCTGCAAGCAGCCCGGCGAGCCGCGCTACCTGGCGGTGAGCGCCCCTCTGATCGACAAGCTCGAGCGGGTTCTCCACGAGGTGAATCGCTCGGGCCGTCGGGCCTCCACCCTGACCGTCATGTCGGGCTACCGGACGCCGGCGTACAACCGGGCGATCGGAAACCGGACCACGTACAGCCGACACCTCTGGGGCGACGCCGCCGACGTCTTCGTCGACGCCGACGGCGACGGCCAGATGGACGACTGGAACGGCGATGGGCGGTCGACGATCGACGACGCCCGGCTCCTCGTCGACGTGGTGGAGCGGGTGACGGCCCGGGACGCGGG
>CAZMPV010000409.1:1403-2783 GCA_964567985.1 uncultured Gemmatimonadaceae bacterium | reverse complement strand
TCGACTCGCTCCAGTGGGACGAGAACTACCTGGCCCGGCTCGAGAACCGGAAGACGCTGCGGAAGGCGATCACCGACCTCATGGACCGGCACAACGTCGACGTCCTGGCCCACCCCTTCAAGTCGCTGGCCGCGCCGCCCCTCGGCACCAGCGACCGGGGCCCCCGGGACAACCCGATCAGCTCGGGCACGGGCCTTCCGGCCATCGTCATCCCCGCCGGCGTGGACGAGAACGGACTGCCGATCTCCATCGAGTTCCTGGCCCGCCGCTTCGACGAGCCCGCCCTGGTGAAGATCGGCCACGCCTACGAGCGGGCCACCGGCCACCGGGTGCTGCCCGAGTCCACGCCTCACCTCGAGGGCGAGGTCTTTACCTACGAGCCCGAGTGATGCGGGTGGCAGGGGCCGTGGAGTGAAGGGGGTCGCCCTGGGCAATGTGTGCGCGAAGCGGGGACGGCCCGGCGCTCGTCGTCCCCCGATCCCGGCGCTTCTGGCGCTCCTCGCCGTCGCGGCCCTCGGCTCCGGGGAGCTCGGGGCCCAGGAGGCGGACGAGTACCGCTTTCCGGACGTCCCCTTCGTGGTCACGCCCATGGGGGTGGTCGAGGCGATGCTGGACGTCGTCGAGCCCACGCCCTCCGACACCCTCTACGACCTGGGCTCGGGCGACGGCCGCATCCCGATCATGGCGGCGGCCCGATACGGAGCCCACGGGGTCGGCGTCGAGCTCCAGGACACCCTGGTCCGGGTCTCGCGGCGGAACGCGCGCCGGGCCGGCGTCGACGACCGGGTCCGCTTCGTCCAGGGCGACCTCTTCGAGGCCGACCTGAGCCCGGCGACGATCGTCTCGCTCTACCTCTTCCAGCACCTCAACCTCCGGCTCCGCCCCAAGCTCCTCCGTGAGCTGCGGCCGGGTGCGAGGGTCGTCTCCCACCACTTCGACATGGGGGAGTGGGAGCCGGACAGCACCGTGACGATCCCGGACCACATGGACGACGTCTACTTCTGGGTCGTGCCGGCGAATGTGGCGGGCCGGTGGCGGGTCCGGGTGGAGGGCGACGACGTGGCGATGGTGGAGGTGGACCAGCGCTTCCAGGAGCTGAGGATTCGGGAGGTGAGGCGCGGGGTGGCCGACGGCTCCTCGGGGTCCGGCGGCGAGCCCCCCGGGGCCCCCTCGGTGCAGCACGCCCGGGTGCGGGGCGACAGCGTCCACTTCGTCCTGGAAAGCCCGACCACCGGCGGCACGCACCGGCTCCGGGGGGTCGTCGCCGGCGATCAGATGGAGGGGACCACCGCCGGGGGGCTCTCCTGGTCTGCGGAGCGAGTCGGTGGGGGCGATCAGTCTCTCGAGGAGTGGAGCGCCGGGCCCTCCCTCGGCTCGTCG
>CAZMPV010000409.1:0-1303 GCA_964567985.1 uncultured Gemmatimonadaceae bacterium | reverse complement strand
GGCTCGTCGAAGAGGCGCACCCCCGTCCCGGGCTCCCGCAAGGCGTGCGTAAGCTCGCACCGATGAGCCTCGTATTCCCCAGACGATGATGGCCCTCAGCCGGTCGTCACTCGACCGGTCTCGCTCACCCCGGCCCCTCCCTTCTCATGCATCCACGTCCCGCTCTCATGCATCGGTGGCCCTGGTCCGCCCCCCTCGGGGCTCCCCTGGCGACGACGGCGATCGCCGCCCTCCTCCTCGCCGCCGGATCCGGGGCGGGGGCCCAGGAGGCGGACGCGCCGCCCGGACCGACCCCGACCGACGAGGGGTTCCAGGCCGTCGAACGGTGCGCGGGACCCGAACATCGGGCCTTCGACTTCTGGGTGGGAAGCTGGGAGGTCCGGAACCCGGAGGGTGAGGTCGTGGGCCGGAACGAGATCCGGCGCATCGCCGGGGGCTGCGGCCTCCTCGAGGAGTGGCGCGGTGAAGGGGGCGGGACCGGAACCAGCGTCAACGCCTACGACCCCGACCGGGGCCGGTGGACCCAGCGATGGATCGGGACCGGGGCCACGCTCTGGCTCGAGGGCGGGGTCGAGGACGGCCCCGAGGGGAAGCGCATGGTGCTGGCCGGCACGGAGACGCGATCGACCCCTCGGGGAAACGTCCTGGACCGGATCACCTGGACGCCGCTTTCCGACGGCCGGGTTCGCCAGGACTGGGAGATATCGTCCGACGGAGGCGAGACCTGGAACGACGCCTTCGTGGGGCTCTACAGCGAGCGAGAATCGGCTGAAGCCGGATCTGTCGTGACGCGAACCCCGGAGAACCTGGAGTGGCGAGACGCGCCCACCGGCGCATCATTCGCGACCGTCTACGGCCGGCCGGCCGAGCCGGGCCCCTTCGCGTTCCGTATGAAGATGCCGCCCGACTTCCGCATGCAGCCCCACAGCCACAACACCGCCGAGCACGTCACCGTCCTCTCCGGGACGCTTCACATGCGCTTCTCGGCCGACGGCCGGGTCGTCACGCTTCCTCCCGGCAGCGCCGTCTCCATTTCCGCCGGACAAACCATGTGGGCGCGGACCGGCCCGGAGGAAACGATCATCCAGGTGCATGGAACTGGCCCGTTCCGGACGACGCCGGTGCCGGAGGAGGATCGTGGGTCGCCGGAAGCGTCGAGGCTCTTCGGAGTTGTGTACCCGGAGCGGATCCCCCGCTAGCGTGACCTGCGGGCGTCCCTCTCCTACAGCACCGTCTCGACCGGCACCACCTCGAAGTCGGGGTTCTCCCGGAAGAACTGCCGCAGCGTCCAGATGTGGCCCTG
>CAZMPV010000408.1:0-2793 GCA_964567985.1 uncultured Gemmatimonadaceae bacterium | reverse complement strand
GAGACCATCCCGCCCACCATGGGCGCCGCGATCCGCTTCATGACCGTGGAGCCGGTGCCGCTGCCCCAGAGGATCGGCAGCAGGCCGCCGACGACGGCCGTTGCCGTCATGAGGACGGGGCGCACCCGCTCGCCCGCACCTTCCCGCACCGCCTCGAAGAGCTCGCTCCGGCTCCGGAGGTGGCCTTCCCGGCGGTGCCGGTCGTACGCCTGATCCAGATAGACGAGGAGCACCACCGCGATCTCGGCCGCCACGCCCGCCAGGGCGATCAGCCCGACCCAGACGGCCACCGAGAGGTTGTAGTCCAGCGCCCAGAGGAGCCAGACGCTGCCCACCAGCGCGAAGGGCACCGACAGCATGACGATCAGGCTCTCGGGCACGCTCCGGAAGTTGATGTACAGCAGGAGGAGGATGATGCCCAGGGTGATGGGCACGACGATGCGCAGCGTCCGGTTCGCCCGCTGCATCGCCTCGAACTGACCGGACCACTCGAGCCGGTAGCCCGTGGGCAGCGTCAGACGCTCGTCCAGGAGCGTCCTCGCCTCCTCCACGTAGCTCCCGATGTCCCGGCCCCGCACGTCCACGTAGACGATGCTGTTCAGGAGCGCGTTCTCGCTCTTGATCACCGGCGGCCCCCCGTCGAAGCGGATGTCGGCGAGCTGGGAGAGGGGCACCTGGGCGCCGCCGGGGGTGGCGACCAGGACCCGGCCGATGGCGTCCACGTCGCTCCTCAGCTCCCGGGCGTAGCGGACGTTCACGGTGTAGCGCTCCCGGCCCTCCACCGTCTCCGTCGCGTTGACGCCTCCGACCGCGGCCATGACGGTCTGCTGCACGTCCTTCACGGTCAGGCCGTAGCGCGCGATGGCGTTCCGATTCACGTCCACCTCGAGATACCGGCCGCCGATGGCCCGCTCGGCGAAGACCGACGCGGTCCCCTCCACCAGGGGCAGGAGCCCCTCGATCTCCATTCCGATGCTCTCGAGGATGGCCAGGTCGGGGCCGAAGATCTTGATGCCCACCGGGGTCTTGATGCCGGTGGCCAGCATGTCGAGGCGGTTCTTGATCGGCATGGACCACATGTTGGCGATGCCGGGCGTCTGCACGGCGGCGTCCATCTCGGCCGTGATGGAGTCGTAGTCCACGCCCTCGCGCCACTCCTCCCGGGGCTTCAGGATCGCGATCGACTCGAGCATGGACATGGGCGCCGCGTCGGTGGCCGTCTCGGCCCGGCCCGCCTTGCCGAGCACCATCTCGACCTCGGGCAGGCTCGCCATGGCCCGGTCCCGCTGCTGGAGGATCCGCTTCACCTGGCCGGTGCCGACGCCCGGGAAGACGGACGGCATGTCCATGATCGAGCCCTCGATCAGGGGCGGCATGAACTCGCTGCCGAGGCGCGAATAGGGAACCACGGTCGCGACGAGGACCAGGACGGCGGCGCCCAGCACCCAGAGCCGGCGCCTCAGGACGAAGTCGAGGGTGGGGCGGTAGAGCCGGAGCGCCACCCGGTTCACGGGATTCTCCTCCTCGGATCGCACCCGGCCCCGGATGAAGGCGCCCATGGCCACCGGCACCAGGGTCACGGCCAGGATCGCCGAGGCGGCCATGGCCAGCGTCTTCGTCAGCGCCAGGGGCCTGAAGAGGCGGCCCTCCTGGGCGCCCAGGGAGAAGATGGGCAGGAAGCTCAGGGTGATGATCAGGAGCGAGAAGAAGAGCGCGGGCCCCACCTCCTTCGAGGCGTCGGCGGCGAGCTGCCACTGCGAGCGGGGCCGTCCCTCGCGCTCGTTCCGCTCCATGTGCTTGTGCATGTTCTCGATCATGACGATGGCGGCGTCGACCATGGCGCCCAGGGCGATGGCGATCCCGCCGAGGGACATGATGTTCGCATTCACGCCCATCCACCGCATGACGAGGAACGACATGAGCACGCCCACCGGCAGCGTGACGATGGCCACCAGCGCGCTCCGGACGTGCAGGAGGAAGAGGACGGCCACCAGCGCCACGATCAGGCTCTCCTCGAGGAGCTTCTCCCGGAGCGTCTCGATGGCCCGGTGGATGAGGTCGCTCCTGTCGTAGCCGACGACGATCTCCACGCCCTCCGGCAGTGACCGCTGGATCTCGGCCATCCGCGCCTTCACCCGCTCGATGACGGCCAGGGGATTCTCGCCGAAGCGCATGACGACGAAGCCGCTCGTCACCTCGCCCTGGCGGATCCGCCCCTTGTCGGTCCGGAAGGCGAGGTCCGCGATCCCGCGCCGGATCTCCGGTCCCAGCGTCACCCGGGCCACGTCGCCCACGGTCAGGGGCGTGCCGCCCGGACCCGCGCCCACGGAGACCGACTCGATCTCCTCGGCCGATCCCAGGTAGCCGAGGCCCCGGACCATGTACTCGCTGCCGCCGAGCTCCAGGACCCTGCCCCCGACGTCCAGGTTCGACTCGCGGATCGCCCTCAGGACCTTCGAGACCGGAAGGTCGTAGGCCAGGAGACGCTCGGGCTCCAGCTCCACCTGGTACTGCTTCTGGTAGCCGCCGAGGGTGGCGATTTCGGCCACGCCGGGCACCGCCGCGAGCTGGTAGCGGAGGTTCCAGTCCTGGATCGTGCGGAGCTCGGCGTTGTCGTGCCGGCCGCTCCGGTCCAGCAGGACGTACTGCATCACCCATCCGACCCCGGTGGCGTCGGGTCCGAGCTGGGGCTGGACGCTCTCGGGCAGGCGGTCCCGGACGCCGTTCAGATATTCGAGCACCCGGGAGCGGGCCCAGTACATGTCCACGTCGTCCTCGAAGACGACGTAGACG
>CAZMPV010000407.1:0-2804 GCA_964567985.1 uncultured Gemmatimonadaceae bacterium | reverse complement strand
CCGAAGGCCTCCACGGCGTCCCAGGGGTCCACCGTGTTGCCCTTCGACTTCGACATCTTCCGGCCTTCGGCGTCCAGGATGAGACCGTTCACGACCACGTTCAGGTAGGCCGGGCCCCGGTCGAGCATCGTCCCGATCGCCATGAGCGAATAGAACCATCCCCGGGTCTGGTCCAGCCCCTCGCAGATGAAGTCAGCCGGGAAGTGGGCCTCGAACTCGTCGCCGTTCTCGAAGGGGTAATGCCACTGTGCGTAGGGCATCGACCCCGAGTCGAACCAGACGTCGATGACCTCCTCCGAGCGGCGCATCGTCCCGTCGCAGTGGGGACACTCCCAGGCGTAGCGGTCGATGAAGGGCCGGTGGGGATCGAAGTCGTCGGGGAGCTCGCCGACCCGCTCCTCCAGGGCCTCGAAGCTCCCGATCCACTCCACGTGCTCCTCGTCGGCGTCGCAGACCCAGACCGGGAGCGGCGTGCCCCAGTACCGGTCCCGGGAGAGCGCCCAGTCCACGTTGTTCTCGAGCCACGCCCCGAAGCGGCCCTCGCCCACCTCCGGGGGGTGCCACCCCACCCGGTCGTTGTTCTCGAGCATCTCGTCCTTCAGGGTCGAGGTGGCGGCGAACCAGGTCTGACGGGCCATGTAGATCAGGGGCGACTCGCACCGCCAGCAGTGGGGGTAGTCGTGGACCATCGTCCCGATCCGGAAGAGGGTGCCCCGGTCCCGGAGCGCCTCCACCACCACCGGATCGGCGTCCTTCACGAACATGCCCCCGACACGGTCGACGTCCCGGACGAATCGGCCGGCGTCGTCGATGGGCCGGAGCATGGGCAGATCGTGCCGCTGCCCCGCCGCGTAGTCGTCGGCGCCGAAGGCCGGCGCCATGTGGACGATGCCGGTCCCCTCCTCGGCCGTCACGAAATCCTCGGCCACCACGGTCCAGGCGTTGCCGACCTCGTCGGGCTCGGGAACGAGCTCCAGGGGCCGTGCGTAGCGCCGGCCCACGAGCTCGGCGGCCTCGTATGTCCGGAGCGGCTCGACGTCCTCTCCCAGGATGCGCTCGACGAGCGCCTCGGCCAGGATCAGCCGCTGCCCCTCGACCTCGACCTCCGCGTAGACGAGGTCGGGATGGACCGCCAGCCCGGCGTTGGACGGCACCGTCCAGGGGGTCGTCGTCCAGGCCAGGAAGGCCCGGCCCTCCGGGTCCGGCTCTCCGTCGTCGTCGAGGAGCGGGCAGAGGAAGAAGAGCGACGGGTCCTCGACCTCCTCGTAGCCCTGGGCCACCTCGTGGGAGCTCAGCGCGGTGCCGCACCTCGGACAGTAGGGCACGCTCTTGTGGCCCCGGTACATCAGGTCCCGGTCGGCGAGCTCCGAGAGGATCCACCAGACCGACTCGATGTAGTCGGCGTGGTAGGTGACGTACGGCCGAGAGTAGTCGAGCCAGTAGCCGATGCGCTCGGAGAGCCTCTCCCACTCCTCCTGGTAGGTGAAGACCGAGTCCCGGCAGACCTCGTTGAAGCGGCCGATGCCGAGCTCCTCGATCTCGGGCTTGCCGCTCACGCCGAGCTTCTTCTCGGCCTCGATCTCCACCGGCAGGCCGTGGGTGTCCCAACCGGCGATCCGGGTCACCTGATGCCCCTGCATCGTCCGGTGGCGGCAGACCAGGTCCTTGATCGTCCGGCTGATGATGTGGTGGAGGCCGGGGCGGCCGTTGGCCGTGGGCGGGCCCTCGTAGAAGACGAAGGGCTCATCGTCCGCGGTGGCTTCCAGGGTGCGCTCGAAGAGCTCCTCCTCGCGCCAGCGCTCGAGGACGTCCTCCTCCATCTCCAGGAGGCCGCCGGGCAGGTCGGGGTAGGTCATCTCAGAGCTCGGCGACCACGTCTTCGACGACGGCGGTCAGCATGGGCTGGGCTTCCATGGCGGTCTCGATGATGGCGGGAACGTCCACCGGCTCCAGGGCGTCGGGCAACGCCTCGTCGGTGATGATGCAGAGGCCCATGACCCGGAGGTCCATGTGGCGCGCGGTGATCACCTCCGGGACCACGGACATGCCCACCACGTCGGCGCCCATGGCCCGGAGCATCCGGTACTCGGCCCGGGTCTCGAGCATCGGCCCCTGGACGGCCACGTAGACGCCCCGATGGAGGCGGATCTCGCAGCTCAGGGCGGCCGTCAGAGCCAGCTCCTGGAGCTCGCCGTCGTACGGCTCCGACATGTCCGGAAAGCGGGGCCCGAGCTCGTCCAGGTTCGGCCCGATGAGCGGATTGTCGCCCATCAGGTTGATGTGGTCGTCCAGGAGCACCAGCTCGCCGGCGCCCCAGAGGGGGTTCATCCCCCCGCAAGCCCCGGAGACGATCAGGGTCTCGGCTCCCAGGAGGCCCATGACCCGGATCGGCCGGGCGATCTCCTCCATGGAGTAGCCCTCGTAGCCGTGGAAGCGGCCCTGCATGACGACGACCGGGGTCTCCTCCAGGGTCCCCAGGAGGAAGCGTCCTTCGTGGCTCTCCACCGTGGACGAGGCAAAGTGGGGGATCTCCTCGTAGGGGATCTCGACCTCGACGTCCACGTCCTCGGCCAGGGCCCCCAGGCCGGTCCCCAGGACGACGCCCACCCGGGGCTCCAGGTCGCTCCGGCTCCTGACCGCGTCCACGGCCTCCCGGAGCCGCTCCATCCGGGGATCCGGGCTCTCCTCTCCGGTCACCGGGCTTCCTTTCCTTCCTCGTCCAGGAGCCAGAGCGGCTCGTCGATCTCGGGCTCGGGAGAGGGCTCGTCTTCGGCCTCCTCGGGCGCATCCGCGGCCGCCGGGGC
>CAZMPV010000406.1:2255-2808 GCA_964567985.1 uncultured Gemmatimonadaceae bacterium | reverse complement strand
CGGCGCGATAGGGCACGGTCCTACCACTCACTCTCCATGGCACGCATCCTCATCGTCGACGACGAGGCGTCGATCCGGGACGCCCTCGAGCAGCTCTTCGAGTACGAGGACCACGAGGTCCGTGCGGCCTCCGACGGCCCCGAGGCCCTGGAGGCGGTCGCGGACTTCGACCCCGACGTCACGTTCCTCGACGTGAAGATGCCCGGGATGGACGGCCTGGAGGTCCTGGAAGAGATCCGGGACCGGGACCCTTCGGCCCAGGTGGTCATGATCTCGGGCCACGGCACCATCGACACGGCCGTGGAGGCGACCCGGAAGGGCGCCTACGACTTCCTCGAGAAGCCCCTCGACACCGACCGCCTCCTGGTGACCCTCCGCAACGCCCTGGAGGTGAAGGGGCTGTCGGACAGCGTCGAGCGGCTGCGGAGCGAGGTCGAGAGCCGCCACGAGATCGTCGGCACGTCCTTCCAGATCCGCCAGGTGGTGGAGCGCATCGAGCGGGTCGCGCCCACCGACGCCCGGGTTCTCGTCTACGGCGAGAACGGCACGGGCA
>CAZMPV010000406.1:0-2245 GCA_964567985.1 uncultured Gemmatimonadaceae bacterium | reverse complement strand
GCCACCTGAAGGGCTCCTTCACCGGCGCCGTCTCGGACCGGGCGGGGAAGTTCGAGCAGGCCGACGGCGGCACCCTCTTCCTCGACGAGATCGGCGACATGTCCCTGGAGGCCCAGGCGAAGGTGCTCCGGGCCCTGGAGGACGGGGTGATCACCCGGGTCGGGGGCAACGAGCCCATCGAGGTGGACGTCCGGGTCGTCGCCGCCACGAACAAGGACCTGGAGGCCGAGATCGACGCCGGGCGCTTCCGGGAGGACCTCTTCTACCGCCTCAACGTGGTGCCCGTCCACATCCCCCCGCTGAGGGAGCGGAGGGAGGACATCCCGATGCTCGTGCAGCACTTCGTCGAGCAGATGGTCCGGGCCGACCGGGTGCCGCCGAAGGAGTTCACGCCCGACGCCGTCCAGCGGCTGACGTCCCTGGAGTGGCCGGGCAACGTCCGGGAGCTCCGCAACACGGTGGAGCGCCTCCTGATCCTCTCCTCCGGAGAGGTGATCGACGAGGACGACGTCGAGCTCCTGGTCACGGGCCGGGTCGGCGACAGCGGCCTCGGCGCCGAGATTCTCCGGGCCGAGACCTTCAGCGAGTTCAAGGACCGGGCCGAGCGGGCGTTCATCCTCCAGAAGCTCAGGGAGCACGACTGGAACGTCTCGGAGACCGCCCGGCAGCTCGACATGCCCCGCTCGAACCTCTACAAGAAGATCGACAAGCACGACCTGGTCCGGGAGGACTGAGGGGTTCGCCCGTCGGAGGGCGCCGGTCAGGGGTCGGACACCACCAGGGCGCCGATCGGCAGGTCGTAGAGGTTCTGGACGGTTCGGTAATCCCGGGGGGTGGGATGAGTGGAGGTGTTCTGCGGGTACATGAGGTCCCGCTGGTCGTCGGAGTGGGGAAGACCCAGGGCGTGCCCCATCTCGTGGGCGGCCGTGAGCTCGACCGTGGCCGGGTCCTGGAGACGCCGCTCCAGGCCCGGCACCCGGGTGGTGAGGATCAGGTCCACCACCCGGTACTCCACGCCCCGGGGACCCTGGGTCCAGCGGGAGCGGGTTCGGCCGAGGAGGCCGCCCCGGACGTCCCGGACCCAGCGGATCTCCATGTCGACCTGCTCGCCCCGGTCCCGCTCCTCGATGCGGATCGGGAAGGGATGACCCTGCCACGTCTGGACGCCGCGGATCGCCGCCCGCTGGAGCCGTCGGCCCTGGTCCGCCTCCTCCATATCGGGAGCCGGCACCCGGATGGTCAGAATCTGCAGGTCGTCGGGGAAGCGGACGATCCGGAGGGTGTCCGCGTCGGCCAGGGGGGCACAGAGGTATCCCCCGGTCTGGCACGCGTCCCGGGCCGCCAGGACCGGACCGGTCGACGTCGGAGGCCCGGCCTCGCTCCCGGGCGCTCCGCCGCATTCGGGAGCGTCGGAGCGACAGTCGGCGGCCCGGTCGTCGGCGGACCCGAAGGAAGGCGGGGCGGCGGGCTCCCGGCGGTCCAGGTATCGGATGAGCGAGACCGCGCCGACGAGGACGACGAGGGTGGCGACGAGGCGGAGGATTCGCTGGGTCGGCATCGGGAAGTCGGGGCGAAGGAATGGTCCCGAGACTCGAAGATACGCCGCGCCCGGCGCGTCCGGAACCGTGGGGGAGGCTCGTGAGCGGGGCCGGCGGTCTTCCGGGCGGCGCCGGCGTCTGGGCCGCGCTCCTCCTGGTCTGGATCGGGGCGGCCGCCCTCTCCGGCTTCCTCCTGGCGCTCCTGGCCCGGAAGATCCATCCGGAGCTCTCTCTGCTCCGCCTCTGGATCTTCTATGCCGCCCTCACCGCCTTCCTGGTGGCGGTCGTCTTCCTGGTCGGGGTCTTCTGAGTGCGCCGAGGACGGCGCGCGCCCGGACCTTGTGAGCGCCCGGTCGGCTGAACAAGTTGGGACTCCCCGTGGTAGTGACGGACGGGAACGCGAGCCGAGAGCGAGAGAGCCCCGGAGGGCATCGATGGCAGAGAAGTTCAGCAACTATATCGGAGGCGACTGGGTCGAGCCCGCCTCCGGCGAATATTTCGAGAACCGGAACCCCGCCGACACCGACGACCTGATCGGCCTCTTTCCCCGCTCGGGCGAGGAGGACGTGAACCGGGCCGTCGACTTCGCCTCCGAGGGCTTCCAGCGCTGGCGCCGCACGCCCGCGCCGAAGCGGGGCGCGATCATCAAGCGGGCCGGCGACCTGATGGTCCAGCGCAAGGAGGAGATCGCCCGGGCCGCGACCCGG
>CAZMPV010000405.1:0-2832 GCA_964567985.1 uncultured Gemmatimonadaceae bacterium | reverse complement strand
CTCCCGGGCCGCGTCCAGGTTGGTCCGGAGGATGACCTCCTCGGGGTCCTTCTTCTTCCCGCCGGTATAGCGGCCGGTGTTCACGTCGATGGAGACCAGGGCCTCGGTGGGCTCGATGACGATGTGGCCGCCGCTCGGCAGCTCCACCTCGGCCTGGAAGGCCGCGTGGATCTCGTCCTCGACGCCGTGTTCGTCGAAGAGGGGCCGCTCGCCCTCGTAGAGGTGGATCCGGTCCACCAGATCCGGCTCCACCACCTCCAGGTACTCCCGGATCTGGTCGTAGATGTCCCGCGAATCGACGGTCAGGGCGTCGAACTTGTCGCTGAAGAGGTCGCGGATGACCCCGCTCACGAGCTTGGCCTCCCGGTGGACCGCGTTGGGGGCGCTGGCGCTCTCGAGCTCGGACTGGACGTTCCGCCAGCTGTCCCGGAGCCGCTTCAGCTCGGCCTCGAAGGTCTCCCGGGTGAGCTCCTCGCCCACGGTCCGGACGATGACCCCGCCGGCGTCGGCGGGCAGCGCCTCCCGGGCCAGCTCCTTCAGGCGCCGTCGCTCGTCCCGGTCCTCGATCTTGCGGCTGACGCCGACGTGGTCGGAGTGGGGGATGTAGACGAGGAAGCGCCCCGGAAGGGAGATCTGGGCGGTGAGGCGGGGTCCCTTGGTGCCGATCGGTTCCTTGGTGACCTGGACGAGGACTTCCTCGCCCTTGCTCAGGACGTCCTGGATCGCCGGATGCTTGCGACCCCCGCCCTCGTCGTCTTCCTCGTCGCTGTCGTCGAGCTCGCTCCGCTCCAGGTCCGAGGCGTGGAGGAAGCCCGCCTTCCCGGTGCCGATGTCCACGAAGGCCGCCTGGATGCCCGGCAGAACCGCATCGACCCGACCCAGGTAGATGTCGCCCACGATCCGGCCCTGGTCGGGCCGGTCGAACATGAGCTCGACGAGCTGGTCGTCTTCCTTCAGCGCCACCCACGACTCCTGTGGGGAGGCGCTGATGAGGATCTCGCGCCGCACTGTTGTGGACTCCGACTGTGCGTTCGAATTCGCCTCCACCGCGCCGGTCGCCGGACGGCGGTCCCGGTCCCGCCCCGTGGCACGGCGCCACGTCGAGCGGAGGCCGATCACCGCCGGAGCCCGCTCCGGCCGGTCGAGGCCTGCGTCCCGTGTCCTGCGGTCCTGCCGTCCCGCCTACGCCCCCGCCGCGGCCCCGCTCGGGACCGGGATCCGGGGGTGCTGTCCCTCCTCGTCGAAGGTTTCCCGGACGAGCTCCCGTCCGATGACGATCTTCTGGATCTCGCTGGTTCCCTCTCCGATCTCACAGACCTTGGCGTCGCGCATCATGCGCTCCACCGGGTAGTCGCTGGTGTAGCCGGCGCCGCCCATGAGCTGGATCGCGGCCCGGGTGGCGTCCATCGACAGCTCCGAGCAGTGGAGCTTGGCCATCGCCGCTTCCTTCGTGTACGGTCGTCCCTGCTCCTTCAGCCAGGCGGCGTGGTACGTCAGGTGCCGGCCCGCCTGGATCCGGGTCTCGAGCTCGGCGATGCTGAACTGGACCGGCTGGAAGTCCCAGACCGGTCGGCCGAACTGCTTCCGCTCCCGGGTGTAGCGGAGCGCCGCCTCGACGGCGCCCTCGGCCAGGCCCAGGGAGAGGGCGGCGATGCCGATGCGCCCGGCGTCCAGGGTCTTCATGAAGTTGACGAAGCCCTCGCCCTCCTCGCCGATGCGGTTCCCGTCGGGGACGAAGGCGTCTTCCAGGAGCAGCTCCCGGGTGTCCGAGGCCCGCCAGCCCATCTTGTCCTCCTTCTTCCCGGCCCGGACGCCGTCCACGAATTCGAGGTCGGGGTCGTGGCCGATGCCGAGCTCCTCGGCGCGCTCCAGGTCGGTGGTGGGCTTGGTCACGACGAAGTTCGTGATGCCCCGGGCGCCTTCGGCGTCGGGGTCGGTGACGGCTGTGACGGTGAAGATCTCCCCGACCCCCGCGTGGGTGATGAAGATCTTCGATCCGTTCAGGCGCCAGCCGTCGTCCTCCCGGACCGCCCGGGTCCTGGAGCCCGAGGCGTCGGAGCCCGCCCCGGCTTCGGTGAGCCCGAAGCCGCCCAGGACCCTGCCCGTGGCCAGCTTCGGCACCCAGCGGCGCTTCTGCTCCTCGGTGCCGAAGTTGAGGATCGGCGTCGTGCCCAGGGTCGTGTGGGCCGAGACCGTCAGGCCGTGGCTGGCGTCGTGCTTCGCCAGCTCCTCTACCACGAGCACGTAGCTCAGGTAGTCCCGGCCCATCCCCCCGTACTCCTCGGGGATCGGCACGCCGAGCAGGCCCATCTCGGCCATCGTCTTCACGTTCTCCCAGGGGAAGCGGCACGTCTCGTCCAGCTCCCGGGCCACCGGGACGATCGACTCCCGGGCGAAGGCGGCGACCTCCTCCCGGAGCTCCCGGTGGGCGTCGGTGAGATAGCGGTCCATCCTGGGCTCGATCGTGGGACGTGAGCGTCGTCGGGAATGGAGACGGGCCGGCGCGGCTCCCCGCCGGGCCGCTGAAAGCTACCGAAGGCCGACGGCCGACAAAAGCCCGGACCGGCCGTCCTCGCCGCCGGAGCCCGGGGCGCAACGATCGCAACGGCCGCAGCCGTCCGAGCCCGGATCCTCGCCGAAGTAGCGGAGGATGGCCGCCAGCCGGCAGCGACGCGTCCGGGCGAAGCGACCGACCGCCCGGAGCCGGGCCAGGGCCCGGCGCCGGATCCGGCGCTCCCGCCGGAGATCGTGGAGCTCGTCCCGGAGGAGGAGCCGGATCCCGGCCGACGCTCCGTCCGCTCCCGGACCGACCGCCCCGGGACCCGGCGGCGA